>DATGDO010000208.1:0-1679 GCA_035310805.1 Solirubrobacterales bacterium | reverse complement strand
GCCCCAGAGCTCACCCAGCTCCGCCCATCGCTGCCGCGCCTCCTCGTAGTCCCCCGGCGGGAACCAGCCCACCGCCCAGGCCACGCCGGAGCGGCTGAGATCGAGACCCGGTCGTGCCCCGGGAGCCTCGGGATCGGGAGGGAGCTCGACCCCCGCCTCCGCGGCCATCCGGTCTGCGGCGGCGCCGACCACCCGGTCGCGCTCCTCCCGGCTGCGCGAGTTGAAGTCCTCCATCCACGCCTGCATCGCCTCCGGGTCGCTCGGGTCGACGCCCTCCGACTGCATATGGGCGACCATCGACTTGGCCAGGCCCCAGTTGCCGGGGTCCCTGGCCGCCTCGGCGAACTCACCACGCAGCTCCTCGCAGCGGGCCCGGAGCGCGGCGATCGGATCGCCGGCCAGCAGCCCAACCGCGGCGAGGAAGGCGAGGAAGCCGGCGACGCAGTCGGGGCCGTCTGCGATCAACTCGTCGTCGGTGTCGAGCTTCCGGGGCGCGAAGTCGAGCAGGAACTCCTCGACATCGGCGCGCGTCCAGCGGGCCAGGTCGCCGTCGACGTAGCCCCACTTCCATTGCAGCATCGAGCCGGCGATATACGGGCCGCTGCGCCACAGCGCCCCCTCGGTGCCGTCCGTCTCCTCGACCCAACCGAGGAAGTCCTCGACCAGCTTGTCCGAGATCTCCTCGAATCGGCCCTCCTCGTCTGGCTCGACTTGGAGCGCCGAGCCGGCGCGCGCGATCGGATGGCTGAGGGCGGCGGGGTCGATCCCAAGCGCCAGCGCAAGGATGGCGAGCACGGTCGCCAGCTCCGGGTTGACCGCCATCTCCAGCTCGCGCGTTCGGCCGGAGGCCTCCCTGAGGGCGTGTGCGAGCTGCTCGGAGGAGACCGGCCGGGCCTCGAGATCCGCCTCACCGGCATCTTCGCCCCGGCGCATCAGCTGTTCGGCGTCCTCTTCCTCGACCAGCTCGGTCAGCATGCCGTCGATCAGGGCGCCGCGGGTCTCGCGACGCTCGATGCCGAGGTGGCCGACTTGGACGCGGTGCTCGCCCGGGCGGCGGAGCCGGACGAGGTAGAGGTCGGCGCCGTCGAGCGCGTAGAGCAGCGCCTGCTCGAGCTCTCGCTCGCCGAAGCCTTGCGGGAGCCTCGGTTCGACGCCGCACTCGCGCAGGCGGCCGAGCGCCTCCTCCGCCATCGCCGCCGGCGTCCCGGAAGCGAGCCGGGCGATTGCCCCGAGGACGATCGCTCCCGCCGCTCCCTGCCGCTTCTCCAGGGACTCGACCATCAGCTCGGGCACGCCAGCGGGAGCAACGGGATCGGTGAGCGCACCGGAGATCATCGTCGCCAGCCGCTCGAGCTCCAGAGGATCGTCGAGCCGCCCTGCCAGCCCAAGCAACTCGCCCGTCTCGGAGTCGATCAGCTCGCGAGCGGCCTCCCGTTCGGTGTCCGTGAGGGGTGCTTCCAGGTCCCCGAAGCTAGCGCAGGCGCCGGTCGCTTCCAGGAAGCGAACGCGGAACCTCCGGAAGTTGATTTGAGCCTCGAGGTTTCACAGGGCGGGCGGAAATGCTGATCGGCGCCTACTCACGGTACGCGCGTCCGCGTGGCCGGACCCGCAACACGTAGACGAGCCGGTCTCATGGTCGCGGGTGAATCACACACGCCACTCGCCGACCCGGGGGCGCC
>DATGDO010000207.1:0-5096 GCA_035310805.1 Solirubrobacterales bacterium | reverse complement strand
AGGGATCCAACGAGCAGGCGATCGCGAACGCCCAGCGCTTCGTCAAGGAGGCGGGCTGCGACGCCGTCAAGCTCGAGCGCGGTGGTCCCTCCGTGGACCGCGCCCGCGCGATCGTCCGCTCCGGGATTCCGGTGATGGGTCACGTGGGCCTCACCCCCCAGACCGCCACGGCGCTCGGCGGCTTCAAGGCGCAGGGGCGGACCGCCGAAGCGGCGGCGAAGCTGACCGAGGAGGCGCTGGCGCTCCAGGCCGTCGGCTGCTTCGCGATCGTCTTCGAGGCGATCCCCTCCGCGGTGACCGAGGCGCTGATGCCGAAGCTCGAGGTCCCGGTGATCGGGATCGGCGCTGGGCCCGCCACCGACGGACAGGTGCTGGTGCTGCACGACCTGCTCGGCGTCTATGCCGGGCACAAGCCCAAGTTCGTGAAGCGCTTCGCGAACGTCCGCGAGGAGTCGCTGAAGGGAGTGCGCACCTACACCGAGGAGGTTCGCGCCCGCACCTTCCCCAGGGAGGACGAGCACACCTACTCGATTCCCCAGGAGGAGCTCGAGGAATTCGCCCGCTACCTCGAGGAGGAGGCGCTGGTGGGCACCGACACCCCCTGGGACTGGTAGCTAGATCCCGAGGAGCTGGTTCTTCTTCGCCTCGAAGTCGGCGGCGGTGATCACGCCGTCGTCGCGAAGCTTCGCGAGCTTCTCGAGCTCTTCGGTGTAGTCGGCCCCCTCCGCCGCCGCCTCCGGCGCCGGCGCCGCCTGCTGCTCATAAGCGGACTGCTCCTCGGCGGCCCACCTCTGCTGCTGGCGATGCTGGACTCTGCCTGCCACTCCGGCGGCCACGCCGACCCTCGCCGCCCCGCGGATCAGCCCCGGTCCTTGTCGTACCAATGGCATCTTCAGTCCTCCTTCGTTGTCAGGCGTTCGCCTGGGCCCACTCGCGTGCCGCGACGACAACCTCGTGCGGGATGCGGTCGTAGTCGTAGAGCTCGCCGCCGGCATCCCGAATCGCGTCCGCGACCGGCTTCGCCCAGATGTTCTCCCAGACCAGCAAGGCGGCCGAGGAGTCCGGGTGGAGCTCCTCCGCGGCGGCCAACAGGTCCTCCTCGTTGAACAGCCCGCCGGACGTCGCGCCGAGCTTCTCGAGCGCCTCTCGCACGTCGGCGTCGAGGTCGCTGAGCTCGAAAGCTGCGATCTCGCCGTTCTCATCCTTGCTCGCGAACGCGATGTCGATGATCCGGATCGTGCCCGCCTCCACCAGGTCGGCGAGCGCGGGCGCGATCTCGCCCCGGAACCTGTTCCCCGGGAAGGCGACGACGAGGTACTCGACCGGACCGATCTCAGCAGCCCCTGTCATCTCCCACCTCCATTCGTGCTTGGCAGTGAAGACGGTCAGCCATCATTTCCTCCTCCGAAGCGGGAGCGCAGCGCCGAGCTCCAGCGCTCCGACGCCCCCTCCCAGGTCTCGTTTGGAAAGTCCCTGATCGCCCTGTGCCGCAGGAACTCCATGCCGACGATCGAGAGCGCGATCAGGAGCAGAGCGGTCGGCACGCGGTGGAAGCCGGGGGTAGGCGCCCAGACAAAGAGCAGGAGCAGGAGCAGGACCAGCGCGGAATAGGCGATCGCGCGGCGCTCCAGGATCGGCGTGATCGTGCGCCGTGCGCTGCGTCCGATACCCGTCGGGCCGGCGAGCCAGGCCCCGATCACGATGAACAGGCCGTAGAAGATCATCCCGCCCCCCTGGTCGGCCAGCAGCGACGTGCCGATCGACCAGGCGGAGCTCACCGCGGGCTTGACCGCCTCCGTGGAGCTCAGCGAGTTGACCACTACGTTCCCCGCGAGGGAGCGAGCCACAAGCACGGCGATGCCGACCAGGATGAAGGCGAAGCCCACGGAGCGGAGGGCCTCGCGACGCCATCCCCGGGCGAGGTAGATCGCGAGGGCGAACAGCGCCAGGGCGAGGACCGTGAGCAGCCAGGCGAGGGTCTTCAGCAGGTCAAGGAGCTTGTTGACCTTGACGAGCTTCTCGTTGGAGACGATCTTGATCTGCGCGACCTGGGGCGGGAGCTTGCCGGCAGCGTTGACGCCCACCTGCTGGCCGAGCTGGTCGACGAGTGTCCCGACGTCCAGGTTCACCTGCTGGCTGCCCCCGTGCTCCACCACGTCGAGCAGCGTCTGCTGGGCGGTGCGGTTGGCGTTCTCCCAGAGCTCCTGGACGCGGGGACGCTCGAGCGCCCTGTTCGCAAGGTCGGTGGCGAGCTGGCGGAGCCCGCCCGCGGCGGGGCCCGCCAGGGGCTGCAGACGCGGCGGCAGCGCCTGTTGCAGCTCGGCCTGGACGTCGACGTTGGTGTAGAGCGTGTCGACCATGTAGTTCGCCACCTGGGTCCGGATCTCGGGGTCCTCCAGCAGCTTGCTGCTGGTGTTCGTCCAGGTGTCGGTCTCGAGCAGCTGCCGGTTCGCCCAGAGCGCGAACGCCGCAGGAACGCGATCACCGCACCGGCGATCGTCAGCGCCACGACAGCCCTCCGATGCGCCCGGGCTGGGCGGGCGGTCTGAGCTGGCGGGGTGGCTTGTTCGTTCACGGGTCGTGCCCTGCGGGTGGTGTATCGGAGCGGCGAGCTGGTGGCCGAGCGAGCGGATTCTTTCATCGGGCCCCACGCTGGCATCGGGGTGTACCACCTAGATCCCGGCCGGGCTCCGTACTGGCGCGATCGCTAGCGTGCGCGGGATGACGGTGCACAGCGACGAGCTGCGACTCTCGACGCGCGGCGACTCCGACGTGATCGACATCACCCGCGAGGTGCAGGAGGCGGTCTCAGCGGGGCGCGTGGCGGACGGTCTCGTGACGGCCTTCGTCCGCGGCTCCACGGCCGCGATCACCACGATGGAGTTCGAGCCCGGCGGAGTCGCGGACCTGCGTGCCCTGCTCGACCGGCTGGTCCCGGTCGAGGGCGACTACGAGCACAACCGGCTCAACCAAGACACCAACTCCCACGCGCACCAGCGGGCCTCGCTGGTCGGCGCCTCCGAGCAGGTCCCCGTCGTCGGCGGGCGCCTGGCGCTCGGCACCTGGCAGCAGCTCGTCCTGATCGACTTCGACGATCGCCCGCGCGACCGCACCGTGGTCGTGCAGGTCGTCTCCTGAGTGATCAGCCGGCCAGCCCGCCGGCCGAGCCGCCGCGCTTCTCGGCGAGCCAGCGCTGCAGGGCCAGGGTGGACGTACCGGAGAGCAGCAGCAGGCTGACGTTGACGCCCAGGACCCCGGCCGCACCCCCGGAGGCGTCGCCCAGGCCGAGGGAGACGCCGAACAACGCCGAAGCGGGGATGGTGGTCACCGAGATCGCCACCCCGACTGCGGCCGCGGCCCTGGTCTCGAAGGAGAGCATCGCCGCGACCCCGGCCGCCAGCGCGACGAGCACCGTCGAGTAGTCGATGTGGGCGAGACCGTGGAGGGCGCTGTCGTGGACGTGGAAGCCCGAGCTGAGGATGTCCGCCGCCTGCAGGCACCAGGCGAGCGTCGCGGCGACCGCCCAGGTGAGGAGGATGCCGAGCAGGAGGGTCATCGTCGCGCGCCAGGCCAGCCGAGCCCGGCGCGCGACCAGACCGACGCAGGCGGCGCTGATCGGGAGCAGGTCCGGGCTGACCGCCATCGCCCCGACGATCAGAATCGGGTTGTCGGTGATCACCCCGATCGCGGCGATGACGGCGGCGACCGCTATCAGGGCCAGGTAGCGGCCGAGCGGCCGTGAGTGCGTCCGGGCCTCCCCCATCACCTCGATCCAGGCGAACTCGCCCCTCCTTGCGAGCCTTCCATGGGCCGGATTGGGCGCCACCACCTCCTGCCGGGTGAGCAGGTAGTCGGAATCGCCGACCTCCCACTCACGGATCAGCTGCATGACGCGATCCGCCACGGAGGGCATCACGTCCGCGGCAAGCACAACCCCGGTGCCCGCCCGCTCGGGGGTCAGGGCGACGATCCGGTGGACTCCCCCCGTCGCCTCCAGCGCCTCCGTGACCAGGTCGGCCCGGTGCTCCTCGATCGCGAGGCGCAGTCTCAGCACGGGCAGACTGTAGGAACGCGCGGGGACGCGATCCGTGTGATCTACGGATTCTTGAACTCGATCTCGCGGATCACCTTCGCCGGCGCCCCCGCCGCGATCACTCCGGGCGGCAGGTCGTGCGTGATCACGGAGTTCGCGCCGATCACGCAGCGCTCGCCGATCTGGACGCCGCCGGTGACCACGCAGCCGGCCCCGAACCAGCAGTTGGATCCGATGCGCACCGGCCCGCGGGGCTCGAAGCCCTGCCAGGTGATCGGCTTGGTGGGGTCGTCGTAGCGATGGTCCGAGTCGCCGACGAAGCAGTTGTTGGCGAACATCACGTGGTCGCCGATCTCGACCAGCTCGAGCGCGGCCAGCATCGTGTTGCGGTTGAGGAAGCAGCCCTCGCCGATCCGGATCCGCGCATCGCCGGTCAGCGTCAGCCAGCAGCCGGGCTCCAGCAGCGTCGCGTTCCCGATCTCCAGATGGCCCGAGTCGAGCGCCTCGAGCACCTCTCCCTCGACCGGCTGGCGGATGAAGAACCCGCCCTCCGCGGCGTGCCGGTTGATCCGCATCCGCCTGCGCCAGCGCCGGTTGCGGTCGTACCAGCGACGTTTGACCCACCAGGTGCGCCATTCGCCGAGCGACGCCACGCCCAGAGCTTTTCAAAGCGGGCGGTTATGGTCCCGGTCGTGAGCCCCGACTCGGATCAGGCCCCGCGCGGCGGCATCGATCTCGGCGGAACCAAGATCCAGACGGTCGTCGTCGACGCCGAGAACGAGGTCCTCGGCCAGTCGCGGCGGCCGACGCCCACCACGGGCGGCCCCGAGGACGTGGCGCGGGAGATGGCGGCAGCTCTCCGGGAGGCGGCGGCGCAGGCGGGGCTCGGCACCCGCGACCTGAGCGGCGTAGGCATCGGCTCGCCCGGGGACGCGGACGAGAAGACCGGCGTGGTCTCCGACGCCCGCAACCTGCCGGGCTGGACCGGCGCCTTCCCGCTCGGCGACCACCTCTCGGAGCAGCTCGGGGCGCCGGTCCGGATCGGCAACGACGTCTCGGTCGC
>DATGDO010000206.1:0-19220 GCA_035310805.1 Solirubrobacterales bacterium | reverse complement strand
CTATCGCGCGATCAAGGGGGGCTTTCGGGTGGTCGAGGTGCCGATCGTGTTCAAAGATCGCGCCGACGGGACATCAAAGATGAGCAAGGCGATCGTCGCCGAGGCGATTTGGCGAGTGCCCGCGATGCGCTTCAGGCGTTGGTAGCACTTGCTTCACTTTGTATAGTAACTTCGAAGGGTCTGGCTAGACCAAACTGGGACCTTCAACCACGACCTAGGAGACCACAGTGCCGGGCAAGCTCACTGATGTAACCGATCTCACCTTCCAGTCCGAGGTTCTGGACGCCGACGGCCCCGTGCTCGTCGACTTCTGGGCTCCCTGGTGCGGCCCGTGCCGCGTCGTGCATCCCGTCCTCGAGGAGATCGACGCGGAGCGGGAGGACCTGACCATCGTCAGCCTCAACACCGACGAGAACCCGCAGACGGCGGCCAAGTACGAGGTCCTCTCCATCCCGACGATGATCGTCTTCAAGGGCGGCGAGGTCGCCACCCGACTGGTCGGCGCGCGGCCCAAGGCGAGGCTCGAGCAGGAGCTCGAACCGGTGCTTGCGTAGACCCGGCCGCGGTGCTTGGCGGCCGTTGAACGCCGCGCTCCAGCCGGAGGGCTCGACGAAGGTCGCGATCGGCAGCGAACCAGCCTAGTCTCCGGCCGTGACCGCTCGCAGCCGCTCGGGGGTCAGCTCGGCGAGCGAGTCCAGCACGAGCGCGGCGAGATCGAGCGCATCCGGATCCGGCGGGAAGTCGTGATTCGGCACCGCGATCACGGTCATCCTCGCGGCGTGGGCCGCACGCAGGCCGTTGCCCGAGTCCTCGACGGCGGCGCAGTCCTCCGGGGAGACGCCCAAGCGCCGGGCCGCCTCCAGGTAGACGTCGGGCGCGGGCTTCCCTCGCTCCACCTCCTCCGAGGAGACGGTCGCCCGAAACGCGTCCGCGAGGCCGGCGAGCTCCACGACCAGGTCGATCAGATATCGGTTCGCCGACGAGGCGACGGCCAAAGGCCACTCACCGGCGAGCGAGCGAACCGCCTCCACGGCTCCGGGCAGAAGCGGGAGCCGCTCGCGGTAGAGCTCCGCCACGCGGTCGGCGACGGCCGCTGAGATCTCCCCCGGCGGCACCGGGACGCTGAGCTCGTCGTGCATGTACCGGGACCACTCGAGCGAACTCATACCGAGCATGTCCCACTGGGCGCGATCGTGCCAGGTGCCCCCGGACTCCTCGGTGAACTGCTTCTTGATCTGCTCCCAGGCAGCCTCGGAGTCCACCAGGACGCCGTCCAGGTCGAAGATCACCGCCGTGATGCCCGCTTCCTCGTCCGAGCCGCGCGACACTCAAGCCTTGCTGACGGCGATCCGCAGCTCGCTGCCCTCGATCGTGGTCCTCTCCCCAGCGCCGGCGGCGCCGTAGCCGACCGAGGTCGCCAGCGTCTCGCCGGCGATGTAGGCCTCGTGCTCGCGGGCCGCCTCGAGCAGCTCGTCGTCGCCCCCCAGCTCCAGCGAGACCCGGTCGGAGACCTCCAGGCCGGCCCGCTTGCGCGCCTCCTGCACGGCGCGCACGAGCTCCCGCGCCAACCCCTCGCGCCGGAGCTCGTCATCGAGATCGAGCTCAAGCGCCACGGCGTGGCCCGCCTCGGCCTCCACCTGGTAGCCCTCGAGCGGCTCCATGACGAGGTTTATGTCGTCCGCCGAGAGGGTGTGCTCCTTGCCGTCGATCGCGATGCCGACCTCCGCGCCGGCCTCGAGCTGCTGGGCGACGCCGGCGGCATCGAGCGCCTCCACGGCAGCGGCAACCTGCGGCATGTTCTTGCCGAAGCGGGGCCCGAGCGAGCGGAAGTTCGGCTTCACCCGGTAAGAGACCAGCTCGGCCTCCGTGTTGACGAAGTCGAGCTCCTTGACGTTGAGCTCCGCGGCCACCACCTCGGCGAGCCGCTCGATGGCGGCCCGCTCCTCGTCGGAGGCGACCACGACCGCCCTGCGGAGCGGCTGGCGGAGCTTCACCTTCGCCTGGGCCCTTGCGGCGCGCCCCAGCTCGACGGTCAGCCGGACCGCCTCCATCCCGGCCTCGAGCTGGCGGTCGACGAGGGCCTCGTCGGCCTCCGGGAAGTCACAGAGGTGGACGGAGTCCGGGGAGTCCCCGAACGCCTCCTCGTCGGTCCCGGCGGCGAGGTTGGTGTAGATCTCGTCGGCCAGGAACGGGGTGAAGGGCGCCAGCAGGGTCGAGACGGTGATCAGGCAGTGCCGCAGGGTGGCGAAGGCGGTCTCGTCGCCCTCCCAGAAGCGGCGCCGGCTGAGGCGCACGTACCAGTTGGAGAGGTCCTCGCTGAAGTCGGCGATCGCCCGGGCCGCCGTGGTGCAGTCGAAGCCGTCCAGGTGCTTGCGCACCTCGCCGATCGTCCGCTGGAGGCGAGATACCGTCCAGCGGTCCAGCTCCCCCGAGGAGCCCTCGCCCCTTCGGCCCGACTTCCACAGCTCCTCGAGCGCCTCCGGCTCCATGCCCTCGGCGTTCGCGTAGAGCACCCAGAAGGAGTACGTGTTCCAGACGGTGAGGAGGAAGTGGCGGACGGCGTCACCGACCGTGTCGACCGAGAAGCGGTATCCGGCCCAGGGCTGCTGGGAGGCGAAGTAGTACCAGCGCAAAGCGTCCGCGCCGTGGCGGTCGATCACGTCCCACGGCTCCACCACGTTGCCGCGGCTCTTCGACATCTTCTGCCCCTCGGGGTCGAGGATCAGGCCGAGGCAGACCACGTTGCGGTAGCTCGAGGTGTCGAAGAGGAGCACCGACTCGGCGAGCAGCGTGTAGAACCAGCCGCGGGTCTGGTCGATCGCCTCGCAGATGAAGTCGGCCGGGAAGCGCTCCGCAAAGAGCTCCTCGTTCTCGAAGGGGTAGTGGTACTGCGCCCAGGGCATCGAGCCCGAGTCGAACCAGGCGTCGATCACGGAGAGCACGCGGCGCATCGTGCCGTCGCATGTCTCGCGCTCGCAGGCAAAGGTGGCCTCGTCGATGTAGGGGCGGTGCAGGTCGTCGGGAACCTCAGCGCCCTTGTCGCGCAGATCGGCGATCGACCCAGCGCAGAAGCGCTCCTCGCAGTCGCTCGAGTCGCACTCCCAGATCGGCAGCGGCGTCCCCCAGTAGCGATCCCGGGAGAGCGCCCAGTCGACGTTGCCCTCCAGCCACTTGCCGAAGCGGCCGTGCTTGATGTGCTCGGGATGCCAACCGATCGCCTCGTTGGCGGCGAGCATCCGGTCACGCACCTCGGTCGTCTTCACGTACCAGCTCGCCTTCGCGTAGTAGAGGAGCGGCGTGTCGCAGCGCCAGCAGTGCGGATAGGCGTGCAGATAGACCTCGGCGCGCAGCAGCTTCCCCGTCCGGTCGAGCTCCTCGACGATGGCGGGGTCGGCATCCTTGACGAACTGGCCGGCGAAGTCGGCGATCCGCCCATCGAAGCGCCCGCGCAGGTCGACCGGGTTCTGAAGGGTGATCCCGTACTGCTCGCCGAGCCGGAAATCGTCCTCGCCGAAGGCGATCGCCGTGTGCACCAGGCCCGTGCCCTCACCGGTGCTGACGAAGTCGGCCAGCAACACGGTGTGGCCCCGGGACCCGTAGTCGGTGATGTAGCCGAAGGGGGGCTCGTACGAGGTCCCCGCGATCGCCTCGCCCGGGAAGCGAGCGAGCACCTCCGCCTGATCGCCCAGGACGTGCTCGACCCGGTCGCGCGCCATCACGAATACCTCGTCCGCGAGGCGGGCCCTGACGTACTCGATCTCGGGTCCGGCGGCGACCGCGGCGTTCGTGATCAGCGTCCACGGCGTGGTCGTCCAGATCAGGAGCTGGTCGCCGGGCTCCAGCGGGGAGTCGGGGATCCGGTCGCTGGGCGCAGGCTCCCTGATGGGTAGCTTCACGTAGACCGAGGGGTCCTCGACGTCTTGGTAGCCGAGGGCGACCTCGTGCGAGGAGAGGGCGGTCCCGCAGCGCGGGCAGTAGGGCACGACCTTGTGGCCCTCGTAGAGCCGGTCGTCGTCCCAGATCCTTCGCAGCGCCCACCAGACCGACTCGATGTACTCGTTGGTGAGCGTCACGTAGGCGTCGTCGAGGTCGAGCCAGAAGCCGATCCGCTCCGTCAGCCGGTTCCAGTCCTCGACGTAGCGGAAGACCGATTCCCGGCAGCGCTGGTTGAACTCGGCGATCCCATACGCCTCGATCTCCTCCTTGGAGGAGATCCCGAGCTCGCGCTCGATCTCCAGCTCGACCGGCAGGCCGTGGCAGTCCCAGCCGGCCTTGCGAGGTACGTGATGTCCGGCCATGGTCCGGTAGCGCGGATAGATGTCCTTGAAGACGCGCGAGAGGACGTGGTGGGAGCCGGGCCGCCCGTTGGCCGTCGGCGGGCCCTCGTAGAAGCCCCAGAGCGGCGCCGACTCGCGGTTCGCGAGCGAGCGGTGGAAGACGTCGCGCTCGCGCCAGCGCGCGAGGATCCTCTCCTCGAGCTCGCGGAAGGACTGCTTCGGGTCTACCGGACGGAATCGCGCCATGAGCGGCGGATTCTGGCAGTCGTGCGCACGCGGCCGGGGGCGGCACCGCTCAGCGGCCAAGCAGGCGCCTCGCCGTTGCCTGCAGGTGCCTGATCGCCCTGGCGTCGGAGAGGCCCTGGCGGCGGAGCTCCCGATAGGTCCCGTAGCTGGTCAGGACCATCAATTGGGTCAGCGCCTCGAGTCGGCTGACGCCGGAACGCAGGCGTCCTGCCTCATCGAGGTGGCGGGCGAGGCGCTGCATCTCGCCGCGGCGGTCCGCGAGCTGGCGTTCGACCAGATCGCGGGCCGCCGAGTCGATCGCCGTCGCGCCGTAGAGCTGCTCGAGGATCGTGTCCTCCGAGCCCCAGAATCCCACCGTCTTGGCGATCGTCTCATCGAGGGCGCGGCTGGGATCCGGGAGCGTGACCGTGTCCCGGAGGGCGACCAGGTCGGGGTTCTCGGAGAACGTGTCGCAGATCGCATCCACGAGGTCGAGCCGGGAGGGGAAGTGCTGGTAGACGGTCGCCCGCGACACTCCCGCGCGTTCGGCGACGTCCTCGACCGAGGTCTCGTGGAACTCGCCCTTGTCGAGCAGCTCCCTGGTCGCCTCCATGATCCGGGCACGCGTCGCCTGGGATCGCTTCGTCCGTCCTCGCGCTCGGTACGCGGCCCTCGGCATAGACATGAGTCTAGACAGTGCGTCCGATCCTGCTGTAACTTTCTGGACGCATATCTAGACAGCTTGTCTATAACAGCGATCCAAAAGGAGGAGCCAGATGGCAAAGGCCTCGAAGGAGTCCGCCTCGCGCGTCGAGGACATGGGTGTGATGGAGGGCCGCTACGAGGAGCTCGGCGGGTACACGGTGGGCTTCGAGACGTTCCGCAAGGACGCCGATGCGACCGCCCTGATGAAGGGTCTGCCCGACGACCGCTGCCAGAGCCCGCACTGGGGATATGTGGTGAGGGGCAAGGTGACCTTCAAGTTCGCCGACCGCGAGGAGATCTACGAGCAGGGCGACGCCTACTACGCCGAGCCCGGGCACGTGCCCGTGGTCGCGGCGGGGACCGAGGTGATCGAGTTCAGCCCGACCGCACAGTACGAGCGGACGGTGGAGATGATCGGTCAGAACATCGCGTCGATGCAGGCCTGAGGGCAAGGGCGGCCGGACCAGCCCGCGGCCGGCCGCCCCGCCGTCAGTCCGGAAGCCTGACCGAGCCGTCCTGATCCACCGTCCAGCGTGGGTTGTGAGCGACCTCCCACGGATAGCCGTCCGGGTCGATGAAGACCCCCGAGTAGCCGCCCCAGAAGGTCTCGGCCGGCTCGCGACCGATGGTCGCCCCGGCGGCGCGGGCCTCCTCGATCACCTCGTCCACCTCCTCCGGGGAACGGGTGTTGTAGGCGAGGGTGATTCCCCCCCAGCCGCTTCCCTCGGTGACCGCGCTGTCCTCGGCGAGCTTCGCTCGGCCCCAGAGGGCGATCACCATCGGGCCGGCCTGGAAGAAGACGACGTCGTCGGCCTCCTTCGCCCCGGTCTTCCAGCCGAGGGCCTCATAGAACTCGCGGGCGCGATCGAGGTCCGAGATACCCAGTGTGATCAGGCTGAGACGCTGCTCCATGCCGGCTCCTTTCCGGGATTGACTGACGACGCTATCCCGCAATCAGGCTTCGACTTGAAGAACGGACGGTAAGCCAGCTTGCGAGCATGACGGACGGATCGCGCTCGATCAGGTCCTCGGTCCGCCGGCGAGCGAGCCCACCGGGCGGTTCACGGAGGCGAGCGGCGAACCGGAGCGTTTCATTCTCGCCTCACCCGAGCAGGATCGAACCATGACAATCGGCACATCCCTCTTTCTGATCGCGGTCGGGGCGATCCTTCGCTACGCGGTCGAGGACCATGTGAAGGCGGTGGACATCCCGGCGGTCGGGCTGATCCTGATGGTGGTCGGTGTCTTCGGGCTGATCCTCGGCCTCTATCTGACCTTCGTGCGCGGCCGTCCGGATCCGACCATGGAAGACGGCACCGTCGTTCGCCGGCGGCGCTGGACGCGCTATTAGGCCGCGCGGTCCAGCTTGCGGCAGAGGTCCGCGAGCTGACGCTTCTCGATCTCGTCGAGGACCCCGAAAGCCTCTCGCACCCTCTCGGCGTGCCCTGGGAAGGCGTGAGTGACGAGGTTGTAGCCCGCCTGCGTGAGGCCGACCCCGACCGCGCGCCGGTCGCTCTCCAGCCGGCTGCGGCTGACGAAGCCGCGCCTCTCGAGGGTGTCGAGGACCTCCGTAGCGGTCGCCTTGGAGGCGCCGAGACGCCGGCGCATGGTGCGCAGCTCAAGGCGCCCGCCGGCGCTCGTCAACAGCACCAGCATCGTGAATCCGGTGGCGGAGACGCCGATCCTCTCGAGGTCCGCCGCGAGCCGGCGGGTGAGGTTCGCCTCGGCCCGCACCAGCGCCTCGAGGGCACGGTGCGCGAGCGGATCGATGGGGCGAAGGGGCGCCGCCTCGTCGGTCACGGGTGATCAAGTTATGCCCCGCGGCGGACGAGATCTCGCAGAACGATCGCTCCCTGTCGAGTCCCGTCGCGGGGACCGGTTGGCGTGCCCGGCCATAGGATCATCCGGTGCCGCCGCCGAGCCCCATCGCCGCTGCGGCCGCCGTCCTGGCGACCGCCTCGATCCTTCTCGGAGCCGCCGGCTGCGGGCAGAAGCAGAACGACCTCGCACCCGCGGCCTGCCTGGTCACCAGCCGGGGCTACTTGCGCGCGCTCGAGCGTGCCCCCGCGCCGGTCCGCCTCGCCGGCACCACCCCGATCTCGGACTGCCTGGTGCCCGAGCAGGACGGCGGACAGCTGGCGAACATCGGGCACGAGATGGTGACCTCCGCGACGAAGCTGAACGTCGAGGCGCGACGGGATCCCGCCGGCCCAGCCGCGCTGCAGCTCGGCTACCTGATCGGGGCGGTCGGCAAGGGGGCCGACACGATCCACACCGATCTGGTCCGGCGGCTTAACGCCGGCGCCCGCTTCAGCGCGGCTGGGCGGTCGCTCTCCGCCGAATTCGAGCGCGCCTTCGGCCGCGGCTACGCCGCCGGTCACACTTCCGGCTAGGTAGCCTGAGAAGTGATGGAAGCGAAGACCGCGGACCAGTTATGGGGCGGTGAGACCACGAAGGCGGTGGAGAACTTCCAGATCTCCGGTGATCCGATTCCGGCGCCGGTGGTCCATTGGCTGGGGCGCCTGAAGGCCTCGGCAGCGCGGGTGAACGCCGAGCTGGGCAAGCTCGACGCCGACCTCGCGGAGCGCATCGCCAAGGCGGGGGACGAGGTCGCTGGCGGCGAGCACGACGACCAGTTCCCGATCGACGTCTTCCAGACCGGCTCGGGGACCTCCTCGAACATGAACGCCAACGAGGTGATCGCAGAGCTCGCCGGCGACGAGGCCCATCCCAACGATCACGTCAACATGGGACAGTCCTCCAACGACGTCTTCCCGTCGGCGGTGCACCTAGCGGCTCTGGACGAGGTCCACTCCGATCTGCTGCCGGCCCTCGAGGAGCTGCGGGGAGCCTTCGAGCGCAAGGCCGATCAGTTCAAGGACATCGTCAAGGCCGGGCGCACCCACCTGATGGACGCCGTACCCGTGACCCTCGGCCAGGAGTTCTCGGGCTACACCGCTCAGATCCGCCTTGGCGCGGACCGCGTTCGCTCCACCCTCGGCCGCGTCGGCCAGATCCCGCTCGGCGGGACCGCCACCGGGACGGGGTTGAACACGCATCCCGAGTTCGCCGCAAAGGTCCGCGAGAAGCTGAGCGTCGAGACGAGGCTTGAGATCTCCGAGCCCGTCGATCCCTTCGAGGCGCAGGGAAACCGGGATGCCCTGGTGGAGCTCTCGGCTGCGCTCAAGACCGTGGCCGTCTCCCTTCTCAAGATCGCCAACGACCTCGCCCTGATGGGATCCGGCCCCCGCGCCGGCCTCGCCGAGATCGTCCTCCCGGAGCTTCAGAAGGGCTCCTCGATCATGCCGGGCAAGGTCAACCCGGTGATCCCGGAGGTGGTCATCCAGGTCGCCGACCAGGTGATCGGCAACGACGCGGCGATCACGCTGGCCGGAAGCCAGGGCCAATTCGAGCTCAACGTCAGGGTGCCGCTGATCGCCCGCAACCTGCTCGACTCGATCAAGCTGCTCGCGGCGGCGGCTCGCTCACTCGATCAGAAGTGCGTCAGCGGCATCGAGCCGAACGAGGAGATGCTGGAGCGCCACGCCGAGGCGACGCTGGCGACGGCGACCGCGCTCAACCCCCACATCGGCTACGACCGCGCCGCCGAGATCGTCAGGGAGGCCCACACCTCCGGGCGCCCCCTGCGGGAGGTGGCTCGCGAGATGGGCGTCGAGGAGGAGATCCTCGAACAGGCGCTCGACCATCGCAAGATGGCGCGCCCGCACGACTGAGCCGGCGCCAGGCCGCGCCTCGATGCCGATCGAGGACTGGATCCAGGACCCGATCGCCTCGGAGCGTCACGTGCGGATCGTCCCGGTACCTCCCGAGCGCTAGCCCTGGAGGGTGACCAGGCGCTCCTCGGTCAGCTCGCGCACCGCGTAGTGCGGGCCCTCGCGAGTGTTCCCGGATTCCTTGACGCCGCCGTAGGGCATCTGGTCGGTGCGGAAGGTGGGCACCTCGTTGATCAGGACCGCGCCGAACTCGAGCCGCTTGCCCGCCTCGATCGCCAGGCCGAGGTCACGGGTGAACACACCGGCCTGGAGACCGTAACGAGCGTCGTTGGCGAGGCCGATCGCCTCGTTGAAGGTCTTGAAGGAGTGGATCGTGGCGACAGGGCCGAAGATCTCATCGCACCACACCCTGGCGTGGCGCGGCGGCTCCTTGATCACGGTCGGCGCCAAGCAGCGATCCTCGTCCACCAGCTCGCCGCCGGTGAGGATCTCGCCGCCCTGGGCCCCGGCCTCGTCGACCCAGGCCTTGACGCGGTCGCGGTCGTCGCGGGAGATCAGCGGGCCGACGTCGGTGTTCTCGTCCATCGGGTCGCCGACCACCAGCGATTCCGCGTTGGCGATGAAGCGCTTCGTGAAATCATCGGCGACCGACTCGTGCACCAGCACCCGCTGCACCGAGATGCAGCTCTGGCCGGCGTGGGAGTAGGCATGGAGCTTCGCCTTGGTGGCGGCCTGCTCCCAGTCGCCGTCCTCGTGCACGATCAGCGGCGCGGTAGAGCCCAGCTCGAGACTCACCTGCTTGCGCGCGGCCTTGGCGCGGATGTCCCAGCCGACCGCTGCCGAGCCGGTGAAGCTGATCGCGCCGATCAGGTCGTGTTCGACGATGGCGTCGCCAAGCTCGGACCCTGGCCCGCACACCACCTGCAGCCAGTCCTCGGGCAGGCCGGCCTCGTAGAGGATCTCGGCGAGCTTGATCGCCGAGATCGGGGTCTGGCCGGCGGGCTTGAGTACGACGGAGTTGCCGGCGGCGATCGCCGGCCCGAGCTTGTGGGCGACCAGGTTGAGGGGGAAGTTGAAGGGGCTGATCGCGCCGACAACGCCGTAGGGGACCAGGAGGACGATGCCGAGCTTGCCCTCGCCGGCGGCGCCACCCTCCATCGGGACCATCTCGCCAGTCAGGGTGCGCACCTCCGCCGCGGAGAACTCGAGGGTGCCGACGCACCGTTGCGCCTCGACGCGGGCTGTCTTCACCGGCTTGCCCGCCTCTGCGGCGATGGTCATGGTCAGATCGTCCTCGCGCTCGGCGACCAGGCGGGCCGCGCGATCGAGCACCGCGGCGCGCTCGTGCTGGGGGAATCCCCCCTTGGCGAAGGCTCGCGCCGCCGCGTCGGTGGCCTTGTTGACCAGGGCGCGGTCGCCCCTGGGGACGCGGCCGATCAAGGTGCCGTCGTAAGGGCTCTTCACCTCCGACCACTCGCCGGTCTCCATCCACTCACCGGCGACGTAGAGCTTGTGATCTGTGGCCTGAATCGTCTCGGTCGCCATCGTCCTCTCCTCCTCGATCAGACGGGTTGCTCCTCGGCCTCGCCTGCGGAGCACCCTCGCATACCCACAACGTAGCTCACGCAGTCAGGTGCCCCGAGGGTCGGGATGGCCAGAGCGGTCGGCGGGCTGCTCCATCCGGTAGATGCGGCCGCTCTGTCTCGGCGGCCGTTCCTCTACGACCGCAACTTCCCGCCGCCGTACCCGTTATCCAGGGGCAATGCACCGCGGGCGCAGAAGCACCCTGCTTGCCGTGGTCGCCTGCCTGCTTGCCCTGCCGGCGTCCGCTTCGGCGAAGGTCTGGATCGTCAAGGGCGCCGGCTTCGGGCACGGCGTGGGCATGAGCCAGTACGGCGCCTACGGATATGCCAAGCACGGCTTCAAGTACGACGCGATCCTGACCCACTACTACACCGGCACCACAGTCGGGCCGACCACCGACCGGTCCGTCCGCGTGCTGCTCAACGACGACGTTCGCAGCGTCAGCTTCCGCGGGGCGAGCTCGGCGTGCAATGTGACCCTGAAGCCCGGCAAGGGCTACGTCGCCAAGCGGAAGGGCGGCGGCATCGTCGTGCGCAAGAAGAAGGGCGCCGTGGTCGCCAGGTGCGGCGGGGTGATGACCGCGACCGGAGCACCGACCGTCACCGTCGGTGGCATGGGCACGTATCGCGGCGCCCTCGAGGTGAGGGCCTCGTCCGGCGGGCTCGACACGATCAACGTGGTCGGACTCGAGGACTACGTCAGGGGGGTGGTCTCCAAGGAGTCGCCCCCGTCCTGGCCGATCGAGGCGCTGAAGGCCCAGGCCGTCGCGGCGCGGTCCTACGCGATCTCGACCGCCGCCCACGGCAGCAGCTTCGACGTCTTCGACGACACGCGCAGCCAGGTCTACGGCGGCGTGGGAGCGGAGAGCGCGAAGACCGATCTGGCGGTCGCCGCCACCCACTTGCAGGTCGTGCTCTACAGGGACACGGTCGCCCAGACGTTCTTCTTCTCGACCTCGGGCGGCCACACCGAGAACAACGAGTTCTCCTCGCTTGGCTTCGGCCAGCCGGCGGTCCCGTACCTGCGCGGCGTCGACGATCCCTACGAGGCGGACGCCGGCTCCCCGTACGAGCACTGGAAGCGGAAGTTCTCGCTGGGCCGGATGAGCTCCGCGCTCAGGGCCCTCGGCCTGCGCGGCAAGCTCCGCAACATCGTCGTCACCCAGAGGGGCGCCTCGCCGCGCATCGTGCACGCCAACCTGGTCGGCACCGGCGGCACCACCGGGGCCACGGGCCCACAGCTCCGGAACGCCCTCGGGCTGCCGGACACCTGGGCCTTCTTCAAGAAGAGATAGCCGCTCAGCGACTCATGATGCCCGCCAGAGCCGGCTGGGAAGTGGCTAACCGTCCGGGTAGGGCTGCACCGGGATGCCGTGGCCGGTGTCCCGCGTGCCGAACTCGTAGGCGGCGGCGGCGCGGATGGTCAGGCGCTGCGAGGGGCCGCCGTCGAGCTCCACATCGAGCTCCAGGTCGGAGATCGAGCAGTTGAGAGTGTTGTGCTCGGGCCCGACCGGGTCCGCGTAGATCCAGGCGACGAAGTCCTTGGCCGCAGCCCTGACATTGCCGGCGAGCTTGACGCCCTTGCCCTTGAGCGCGAAGCGCGCCCCGGTCGGCTCCTCGCTCACCTCCGTGCTCGGGACGTGCCCGAAGCCGCCGAGCCGGTGGGGCCTGCCGTCGAGCAACAGCATCGCGTTGCCGACCCAGGGGGTGGTCCGGCCGGCGAGCTTGATCCGGCCGGCCGCCATGTCGAAGTAGTCCTCCGGCGAGCGCCCTTCGAAGCCGGAGCCCTGGACCCAGACCCAGCGCTCGGCGTGCTCGGCTCCCCAGTTGTGGCCGATCATGCCGCGCCAGCCCTCCACCTCGATC
This sequence comes from Solirubrobacterales bacterium, assembly GCA_035310805.1. Classification (GTDB taxonomy): domain Bacteria; phylum Actinomycetota; class Thermoleophilia; order Solirubrobacterales; family 70-9; genus DASUPK01. The sequence continues at coordinate 6,830 of DATGDO010000206.1, read as the reverse complement.
CGCTCGCCGTCCACCTCGAGCCGGCCGTTGAACAGGGCGTCCGGGTAGGGGCTGAGGAACTTGGTCTTCGGCAGCGGCGTGCGGTAGAGGAAGTCGCGCGGCAGGTGGTGGAAGGGTTCGTGGCTGTCTGCGAAGCTCAGATCCCACTGCGCCTCCATGACTTCAGTCGCGACGCGCCCGGTGGCGCGGCCATCCGACAGGGTCGCGTCGGCGAGCCGGATGTAGCAGTCCGGGGCGGCGCTGAGCTCGTCGATGCCGAACTGGCGCTTGGTGGCCCGAGGCCCTGCGGCCGAGGAGTCGAAGAGAACGAACCAGATCGCGCAGGTGGCCTCCTCCCCGGGGCGCTTGTGGACCGTGTGCCGGATCCAGGCGCCCCTGCCGCCACCGGGCTGGTTGAGCTTCAGATAGAAGCTCTCGTAGTGCCCGGCCTTCTGCGGGACGTCCGGGAAGCGAGCCTCGGTGCGCACGGACGGGACGCTATCGGGCGGTGACCGCCGGGCTCAACTGCCCGGGAGTCCCTTGGCAAGGGCGGGCAACACATAGGCGAGGTCCGCGGCGAGCCTCTGCGCGGTCCGGTCGCGGCCACGGCGGTACTCGTCCATGGTCAGGGTCTTGTTGGAGACCCCGTTCGCGAGGTTGTCGATCGAGCAGACCGCGGCGTAGGCGAGCGCGGCCTCCCCGGCGAGAACCGCCTCGGCTGCGATCGTCATGCCGATGATGTCGGCATAGCGGGCGAGGGCCTTCACCTCCGCGGGCGTCTCGAAGCGCGGCCCGATGGTCTGCGCGTAGACACCGCCGTCCACCAGGTCGGTCTCGGTCAGCGATCCCCAGGCGCTGATCACGACCCGGCGCCAATCCGGATCGAAGCCCGGAACCGAATGGCCGCGGGGGTCGCCGTAGAAGCTCGGCGCGACCTCGGGGGCATAGAAGTCCCCGGGGCAGATCAGGGTGCCCACCTTCAGGCCCTTGTCGAGGCTGCCGGTCGAGCCGAGCGCCAGCACGCGATTGCAGCCGAGCTCGCAAGCGGCGCGGATGTTGGCGCGATGGTCGATCAGATGCGCCGGGATCGAGCGATCGAACCGGTGCCGGGGAATCCCGACGACCTCCCCGCCGTCGGTCGCCTCGACCGCGCGCGCCCCGCCGACGTCGACCTGCACCCGCTTGCCCTCGACCGGGTCGGCGCCCTCCGGGAGGCTGTTTCCGTGAATCAGCGCGAGGCGATCACCGCTCGGCCGAGGCGCGCTCATGGTCCGACTCTAGACAGACGTCGGGGCCGCAGGATGGCTCGACCTCAGGTCCTGATGTGCACCACGTCACCGTCCTGGATGACGTAGTCGCGGCCCTCGATCCGCAGGGTCCCGCGATCCCGGGCGGCCGCATAGCCGCCGGCAGCCACGAGCTCGTCCCAGGCGATCACCTCGGCGCGCACGAACTTCCGCTGGATGTCGCCATGGACCCTGCCGGCGGCGTCGTACGCCGTGCCGCCGCGCGGCAGGGTCCGCGCCATCGCCTCCTTGCCGGTGTCGGCGGTGAAGAAACTGACCAGATCGAGCAGGTCGAAGGCCGCGCGGATCAGTCTCTCGAGAGCCGAATGCTCGATGCCGAGCTCGCTCCGCATCTCCTCGGCCTCGCCGGGATCGAGCTCCCTCAGCTCCGCCTCGACCCGGGCGGAGATCACCACCACCTTCGCCTCCATCTCCCTCGCGTGGGCGAGCAGCTCCGGCGGCGACTCGCTCTCGCCCTCGTCGACGTTGACGACGTAGAGGACGGGCTTCGCGGTCAGCGGCGCCAGCTTGCGGAGCGCGTCCGGGGCGGCGTCCGGCACCGGCAGCTCGCGAGCGGGCCGGCCGGCGGAGAGGGCCGCCACGACCCGGCCCAGCCACTCACGCTCGGCGATCGACTCCCTGTCCCCCGAGCGTGCCTGCTTCGTCACCCGCTCGAGGCGGCGCTCGGCGCTCTCCAGGTCGGCCGCCAGCAACTCGGTCTCGATCAGCTCGGCGTCGGCGACGGGGTCGACCCTGCCCTCCGGATGGGCGACCACACTCTCGCCGTGCGCGCGGATCACGTGGCAGATCGCGTCGGTCTCGCGGATCGAGGCGAGGAACCGGTTCCCCAGCCCCTCCCCCTGCGAGGCGCCCTCGACCAGCCCGGCGATGTCGTGGAAGTCGATGCTCTCCCGGACCACCTCCGAGCAGCGCAGCGTCTCGGCGACGCGCTCGAGCCGCTCGTCGGGCACCCGGACCACGGCGACATTGGGCTCGACCGTCGTGAACGGATAGTCGCCGGTCTCGGCTCCGGCTGCGGTCAGGGCGTTGAACAGCGTCGACTTGCCCGCGTTGGGCATCCCGACGATCCCGATCTTCATCGGCGGCCGCCCATTAGAGCGGGACGAGGAGTCCGAGGCCCGCGCCGAGCAGAGCCCCGGCCAAGACGTCGGACGGGTAGTGCAGCCCCAGGTACGGGCGACCGGCCGCGATCGCCGCAGCGATGATGAAGAGGAACGCCGCCTCCGGCGCGATCCGGGTCATCGCCGTGGCGCAGGCGAACGAGGAGGTGGCGTGCGCGGACGGGAAGCTCAGCGAGCTCGGTGCCCCGCCGAGAGGGGGCAGCCCCTCCAGCACCGGGCGGGGACGCCTGACGACCAGCTTCACGCCGAAGTTGATGCCGATCGCGACCGGACCGAGGACGCCCGCGACGACCCAGCTCTCGCCGTTCTCGGGATCGACGAAAGCGAGCACGATCCCGAGCGCGAGCCAGAGCGCACCGTACTCCCCGACCCTCCCGAGCACCTTGGCGACGGCCTCGACGGGCGGGGCGTGGAGCCGCGTGCGCATCGCATAGAGCAGACGGCTGTCGAGCCGGGCGAGCACGGCGGCGCAGGATAGAGGCGCGGAGTTGCTCGGAGATGCCGCGCTGCCGCCGGGAGAATCCCCGGCCGTCGCCGGAGGGCTGGTGATCCTGCTGGTCGCGATTATCGTGCTCAATCGCGCTCGCGGCAGATCCTTCTCCGTCATCCCGAGGCGTCTCGGGATGACCGAGCTCGGCTGCCGCAGCCAGTCGCTCACGCGGCCAGGAGCTGTTCCCTTCTCCGGCTTCTGGCCTGATCCGCGACAATCGGCCGATGGCCGGGGGCGCCAACAGGGTGATGGTGCCGGGCTACCGGCACATTCCGGGCAACCACTGCGGCTCGACCGCGCTCCGCAACCTGCTCGGCTTCCACGGCGTCGAGATCTCCGAGGAGATGGCGTTCGGCCTCGGCGCCGGCGCCTGCTTCTACTACCTGGTGCTGGAGGAGCACTCGCCGACCCGGTTCACCAACGGCCGCGCCGCCCGCCTCGAGAAGAACTTCCTCGAGCTGACTGAGGTGCCGCTGCGCCTGCGAACCGACGCCGACCCCGAGGCCTCCTGGCGGATGGCCCACGACGCCGTCGATGAGGGCAGGCCGGTGCTGCTGCTCACCGATCTCTACTACCTCGACCACTACGGTCGCTCCGCCCACTTTCCGGGGCACGCGGTCGTCCTGGCCGGCTACGACGAGGAGCTCGCCTGGCTCTCCGACACCGCCTTCGAGGACCTGCAGACGACCTCGCTGGAGAGCCTCAAGGAGGCCCGGCACTCTCAGCAGGAGATCTTCCCGCTGGAGGGCCACGCGATCGACCTGCCGGAGGGCGTCGAGCTGAGCCGCGACGAGCTGCTCGCGCACGCCCCGAAGGCGATCGAGCGGGCCGCAAGCCAGATGCTCGAGCCCCCGCTGGGGGACTTCGAGGGCCTGCCGGCGCTGCGCCGCTTCGCGGCCGAGGTCGGCGAGTGGCCGACGGCCGCCGACGACTGGCAGTGGTGCGCCCGCTTCCTCTACCAGGTGATCGAGCGCCGGGGGACCGGCGGGGGCAACTTCCGGAAGATGTACACGCGCTTCCTGGAGGAGGCTGGCTTTGAGGAGTCGAGGCTCGCCCACGAGGCGGCGGAGGACTGGACGAGGCTGGCGCTCGTCGCCCGCACGGCCAGTGAGCCGGACGAGCCCGACCCCGAGCACTGGCGGGAGATGTCGGCCGAGGCGGCGAAGGTGCTCGACGCCGAGGAGCGGCTCTGGGTGGGGCTCGCCGAGCGCGGCTGAGCTAGCTCTTCGCGAAGCGGGCGAAGTAGCCCATCGCGTTGCCGGCGCGGCTCTCGTAGGAGAGTCCCGCGCCGCTCGCCCGCAGCCTCATCGGGGCGAGCCGAACGTAGTGCGGATCGCCGAGGAGCTCGCCGACCACCAGCCGCCCGCCCGGCCGGAGCACGCGCGCCAGCTCGCGCAGAGCGGCGTCCTGGTCGGGAATCTCCCCGAGCACCGTGACCAGGAAGGCCGCATCGTAGGTCCCGTCCTCATAGGGCATCGCGCTGGCGTCCGCCTGCGTCGGGGTGATGTTGTCGAGGCCCCGCTCGGTGGCGCTCCGCATGGTGTGCTCGAGCATCTCCTGCTGCAGGTCGAGGATGTCCACCCGCCCGTCGGGCTTGACCCATTCGGCCATCTCCAGCGTGTAGTAGCCCGTCCCGGGACCCACCTCGAGGATCCGCTCGCCCGGCTTCGGATCGAGGACCTCCCGCAGCCGGGCGCGCGTGATCAGCGGATGCGGCGCCTCTACCCAGAAGCGCTGCCCGTAGGGGCAGGCCGACGGGTGCTTTCGCCACCAGAGTGCCGCTCCGATGGAGACGGCTGCAGCGCCGAGAAGCAGGCGCCGCAGCCTCACCCGCCGAAGCCGATTCGCTGCGGTGTCGTCGCGCTGCGGATGAAGACGACCTGACCCAGGTCGATCGAGACCATGCCCTCCTCCGCGTCGATGTCGAGCCAGCCCTGGGCGTCGTCGAGCGCCTTGCGCAGCTCCTTCAGCTTGGCGTCGTCGATCCGAAGCTCGATGACCTGCCCGCCGGAGAACCCGATCGAGACTCGTTCGGCTGACGTCATCGGCGTCCCCCCAGATCCTCTCGCCGGCGGCCCATCAGTGGGCCTCCGACGGCTGAACGATCTCGGTCAGCACCCCGCCCGTCGAGCGCGGATGCAGGAAGGCGACGCGGGAGTTGAAGATCCCCAGCCGCGGCTCCGGGTCGATCAGCTGCACTCCGGCGTCCTTGAGCTGCGCCAGGACCTCGTCGATGTCGCCGACGGCGTACGCGACGTGGTGCAGGCCGGGTCCTCGCTTCTCGAGGAACTTGCCGACGGGAGTGTCCGGCCCGAGAGGGCGCAGCAGCTCGACGTGCCCGTCGCCGACGTCGAGCAGCACCGCCTCGACGCCCTGCGATTCCACCGTTTCGCGATGGGCGAGCGGCATGCCCAGGGTCTTCTCGTAGAGGGCGATGGCCCCCTCGAGGTCGTCGGTGGCGACGCCGATGTGATCGATCCGGCCGAGCACGGCCAGGAGTGTATTGCGGTCGCCTCGCCCACCATCAGGCGCAACGGCAGCGGCCACCCGACTCAGGTCGCGGCGGCCATGCCGCCGCTCCCAGACGGAGCGGCCTCGCCGTTGCCGGCTTCCTGCTCTACGCGGAGGATCTCGCGCAGGGCGCTGACACCGACCTCGAGCTGCTCAGGCGTCGGCTCCTTGGTCGCGATCAGGCGCTGGATCTCGTGGCCCGGCCGATGGAAGGCGCGGGCGGCCGTAGTCTCCGGGTTCCGTTCGCTCCAGGCGAACATCTCGGCGGCGAGCGACGCGCTGGCGACCCCGACCGCCGCCCGGGCAACCGGGCCGGGCCGCTCCAACGTGCGCTGGATGAGCAGCTGACCGGCCGCCGACAGCGCCAGCATCGGGGCGACCAGATTCGAGCCGCAGCGCTCGTGCTCCTTGGTGGCCGAGGCCGGGTCGTCGGAGCCCGCCTCATAGGCGCCGATCGCCTTGTGCTCCACCCCGTGATAGGCAGCGAGGTTGCGGTCGCTGAGCGCCACCATCGCGGGAGCCAGGCCAAGTGTCGCCTGGACCAGCTCGCCCGCCGCGCTCGCGCGCCGGCGACGTAGCGCGCGGCTGGCGCTCGAGGCGACGACCATCGCCGCCACCACTCGTAGGTCCTCGAACGGCAGCCGGGCGGCCTTCAGCTTCGCCCTCACGGTGGGGATCAGCAGGAACGCCTCGGCGAGCCGCAGCGGCCCCCGCAGAAGCGGGACTCGTACGGCCAGCTCGGGCGCGAGCACCGGCTTGCGGCCGGAGGCAACCTGGATCTCGCCCGAGTCGTCGCGCGCCGCCGCGGCCCAGGAGGTCGGTCCGTGGATCAGCAGGCCGTTGCGCAGCGCCATCCCGCCGAGCCGCAGGGGGTGGGACTCGGACTCCGGGGCCCCAGGTCCGGCTGCCGCTCTGTTGCCGTTCTGCTCGCTCACGAGAGCATCCTCTGGGGCAGCTCGTAGAAGAAGCCGGCCGCGAGCTCGACGTCTGATGCGGGCACCCGCTCGTCGGTGCCGTGGACCAGCGGAGCGGCCTCCAGCAGCCCCACCTCCCGGTGCGGGCAGAAGCCGTAGACGATCGCGTCGGGGAAGGCGGTGCGGAACGCGTTGCTGTCGCTGAAGCTCGGCATCACCATCGGTGCGATCTCCGCTCCGGAATCGACCTGCGCGAGCCAGCCGCGGATCGCGTCGGCGAGCGGGGACTCCATCGGCGAGCTGTTGCCGACGACGGACTCACTGAACTCGAGCTCATAGTCGCCCTCTCCGATCAGGGCGGCGAGCTGCCGTCGCGCCTCGTCCTCGCCGTAGCCGGGAGGGACGCGGCAGTCGATCAGGGCCTCGCCCTCCGCGGGGATCACGTTCGCCTTCTTGCCGGACTCGGCGAGGGTCGGCGTGAGAGTCACCCCCAGCATCGGCTCCACCA
>DATGDO010000205.1:0-6582 GCA_035310805.1 Solirubrobacterales bacterium | reverse complement strand
CAACATCCCCGGTCCGCAGGTCCCGCTCTACCTGATGGGCCGCCGGATGCAGCGCGTCTTCCCGATGGTGCCCCTGGCCAAGAACCAGGGGGTCTGCATAGGGGTGATGAGCTACGACGGTCAGGTCAACTTCGGCCTGATCGGGGACTACGACGGGATGCCCGATCTGCAGGACCTGGCGGAGGACCTCGAGGCCTCGATCGGAGAGTTGATCGGGGTCGCCCGCAGGCGCTCCGGGATCTTCCACCGCTTCGTGCCCCGCGCCGGGATCGAAGCGGGCGCCGCCGAGCAGAACGGGCACGGCGAGCGCGAGGAGTCGACGGCCAGCTAGGCGTCGGTCGCGGACTGCTCGACGTCTCCGCGCTCCTGGGCGAAGGCCTCCTTCATCGAGACGCGCCGAGCGTCGCCCCAGATGGGCTCGTCGAAGCGGGCCCGGACCATGACCTTCTGAAGCAGCGCCAGGTCCTCGTGTCGGGCGATGTCGTAGCTCGAGCCTGAGCTCGGGTCCGGGTGGCCGGGGTGGATGACCCACTCGGTCACCCCCGGTGCCAGGCTGCGCAGCTCGGCTGGCTCCGGGGGCTCGTTGCTCCGGGTGCGGCCGATCAGCGCATCGGGAGTGTCGATGCCGCGCTCGCGCAGCCACTGGCGGTGGTCGGGGCTCACCGAGCGAACCGGAACGCTCATCTGTTGCGCCAGCTGGAAAACCGGGGTCGCCAGCTCCGGGCGAGCGTGACAGTGCTTGTGCCCGTTGAGGAAGGATGGCCAGCGCCCGAACAGGTCGAGGTAGCGTTCGAGCTGGACCCTCAGTGAGGTGCGCGCCGGCGCGCCGCTGCGCGACCCCCAGCGTCCCTCGAACTCGACGTGGAGGCCGATCTCGACGCCGGTCTCGAGCAGGGGCTCGGCCTCGCAGAACTCGCGCTCGACCATCGCGCTGACGCAGTCGATCGCCCCCATCTCGATCGCCTCGAGGATCCCCTGGTTGTAGGACGGCCAGTAGCCGTAGTCATCCGCGGTGATCACCAGCAGGCGGCGTCTGTCTCCTCGCGCGGCGGCCATCACCTCAGCCAGTGGCTAGCTCACCTGCTGGATCGCAGCCTGGATCTCGGAGAGGCTGAACCCCTGGATCGGCTTGGTGCCCTTCGGGCCCTTGGCCACCAGTGATGGCGTGCCGTTGAATCCGAACGACTCGGCATCGGAGGTGCCCTTGGAGAGCACGGCGTCCCACTTCGGGTCGTTGCGCGACTGGTTCCACTTGTCGACGTCCGGAACCCCGGCCGCCTTGGCGATGCCGGTGAGGAAGTCGTCGGTGACATAGCCCGAGTTCTCCTGGCCCTGGTTGACATAGAAAAGCTGGAGGTAGTTCCAGAAGCGGTTCTGCTCCCCGGCGGCCAGCGCAGCCTTCATCGCCGGCTTCGAGTCCGGGCCGATGATCAGATATGGCTCGTACTCGTACTTCACCGTCCCTCCGCGGACCTCGCTGGAGATCACCTGCGGCGCGATCTGCTCGGCGAAGGCCTTGCACACCGGGCACTGCGGGTCGCCGAACTCGACCAGCATCACGGGGGCGGTGGGCTCGCCCAGTACCTGGCCGCTCTGCGGGATGCCCTGTAGCTCCGAATTGACCTCGGTGACGCCCTTGATCTCTGACGGTGTCCCTCCCCCACCGCCATCGCCGCCCGACTGGCTGATCAGAATCAGCGCGACGATCAGGGCCACCGCCCCGAACGCGGCGAGGCTCAGGTACTGGATCCGGCGCTTCCGGGCCAGATCGGCGGCCGCGTCCTGCGACTCGGCGGCCTGCCGTTGCGCGCGCAGGCGCTCTCTTTCCTGCTCCCTACCTTCCATGGGATGACTCTACCGGCGGAGTACCCAGTTCCCGTCCGGTGTAGGCGAAGGCGCGGGCGGCGGCCACCGCGAGGGAGAGGGACATGATCACCGCGCTGGCGACGCACCACTGGCAGATGGCGCCGATCACGAACAGCTCCAGATAGGTCAGGTAGGCGCTGAAGCCGAAGCCGACGAGGGCCGTGAGGAAGCCGCCGAACCGACCTGGGTCACCGGGAACCAGCGCAGCGATCAGCAGCAGGACGTAGCCGAAGATTCCGATCGCCGCGACATTGATCCCGGCGAGATGCGCGTAGTGGCTCTGGGCGACTGTCTCGCAGCCGTGCCCGCCGGCGAGGCACTTCGGCGAGCCGCCGCCGCTCTCGGCGATCGCGATGTAGGTCGCCACGCCGATTCCAGCCAGCGCGAGCGTGCCGGCGGCGATTCGCAGGGTTCGTTCCGGTAGCACAACCCAATGCTATGGAGGCGAGCTGAACGATTCGGAAAGAGATCGGCTGCGGATCAGGAGGACCGGGCTTGCCGATGCCGCGAGGATCGCCGAGACGCTCAACCAGGGGAATCGAGGACCGGTTGGCGACCTTCGAGACGCGGATCGCCACCCAAGGCGGGTCCGTACAGCGACCGACATCACTACTACGACGGGGTGCGCCGATCAGCTCTCGGCGGACTTGCTTAGGGCGAGGACGGGATCCACGACCTGGAGATCAGCTGCGATTCCGGCTCGGACAAGCGGGAGGGCGCAACCCGCGACAGGCATCTGGATCCGCGAAGCCCGGTTCCCGTTGAGCAGGTGTCGTCCTGGCCGCGGGCGATCATGCCTGCGTGCGCCGGATCCATTACCGGTTCGAGCTCGTCCTTGCCCTGATCATCCTCACGGTCAGCTTCTCGCTGGCCTCACCGGAGGGCGACGGCGCCCGGCTCGTCGCCGTGATGCTGCAGGCCGCCGTCCTGGTCGCGGCGGTGATCGCGTCGCGCGCCAATCGCGCCGTGATCCTGCTGAGCGTGATCGCCGCGTTGATCGGGATCGCGGGCACGGCTGCCGCCGTTCTCGGCACCGGTCAGTTCGGCAGCAGTTCCGCCGCGGTCGTCGCCCTCTTCTACGTGATCCTGACGCCGCCGGCGATCGCAACCGGCCTCGTCAAGCAGTTCGAGCAGGCGGGCGCGGTGACCATGCAGACGATGTTCGGTGTCCTCTGCCTCTACCTCTTGGTCGGGCTGATGTTCGGCGTGGCCTTCGCCACGATCGACCAGCTCAACCACGGCTACTTCTTCCAGAGCGGCCCCGCGAGCCGCGACGACTTCCTCTACTTCAGCTACTCGACGCTGACTACGGTCGGCTACGGCGACCTGGTCGCCGCGAGCGACCTGGGCCGGTCGCTGGCCATCACCGAGGCGCTGGTCGGGCAGCTCTACCTGGTCACGGTCGTCGCGGTGATCATCAGCAATCTGAGGCCGGCACGGCCCAGGTCCCGGCGGGGGAATAGTCCGGGTCAGGCGAGCTCGAGCAGGGCCCAGAAGGGGTGATCGCGAGAGGGTATGCGCGGCGGGACGCGCCGATGCTGGCGGTTGCGAGCCCACTCGAGATAGCCCCGCAGGCGCCTCGAGATCGAGCGCCTGGTGGCCGGAGTCGGCTCGACCACGCTGTTCTGGAGGGCGAAGAGCCAGGCGTTCGCCTCCGACTCGAGCCTCGGCGCGGAGCGCCCCTTGCCGACCAGGTGACCGATCTCGTGGAGAGCGATCAAGTAGGAGACCTGCCCGCGGATCGGAGGGATCGAGATCTCGAGCCTGCCGCCGCGCCAGCGGATCGCGCGGCCGCGCGAGGAGGAGCCGGCGAGCTCGATGCCGTGGTCGCGGCAGAGATCCTCGACGTGGCCCTCCATCAGCTCCACGCCGCGACGCCTGTGCGGGTTGCGGTCCTGCCTGAACACGCGCGGCAGGGTAGCCCGCGCCGCGGATGAGTCCATAATGCGAGGGTGCCCGCAGGCGAAGCCGAGGGGCAACCCGAATTGTGATGATGGCCGAGGCGGCCCACCTGCGCTTGGCGCTCGCCCAGATCGATCCTACCGTCGGCGATGTCGACGGCAACGTCGAGCTCGCCAAGCATTGGATCGAGCGCGCCGCGGAAGCCGGGGCGCAGCTCGTGGTCCTCCCCGAGCTCTGCGTGTCCGGGTATCCGCCGGAGGACCTCCTGCTCCGGGGCGACTTCCTGACCGCCGTGCGCGAGGGCGTCGACGAGATCGCCGCCGCGGTTGAGGGGATCGTCGCCGTGGTCGGCTTTGCGGAGCGCGCGGAGCGCGAGTACGCGCGCTTCCACGACCCGATCATCGATCCGCCCCTCCCCCCCGCCCACAACTCCGTGGCCCTGCTCGCCGATGGCGAGGTCAGGGGGACCTACCGAAAGATCCATCTGCCGAATTACGGCGTCTTCGACGAGCGCAGGTACTTCGAGCCCGGCCGCGAGGCCGCCAATTTCGACGTCGACGGCGCGATCGTCGGCCTGACGATCTGCGAGGACCTCTGGGTGCCAGGCTCACCGGAGACGGAGGAGGCGGATTGCGGTGCCCACCTGATCGTGAACTCTTCGGCGTCGCCGTATCATCGCCGGAAGATCGCGGCGCGAGAGGCGATGCTCGCCGGCAGGGCCCGGGACGTGGGCGCGGCGGTCGCGCTCTGCAACACGGTCGGCGGTCAAGACGAGCTCGTCTTCGACGGCAGCAGCGTCGTGATCGCGCCCGACGGCACCATCCTGGCGCGCGGGCGGCAGTTCGAGCGGGAGCTGCTCATCTGCGACCTGCTGCTGCCGGCGCTCGGCGAGCCCAGCGGGGATGGCGCGGCGGCCGCGCGCAGCCGGCAGGCGCACGTTCCCGTGCTCGCCGAGCTGAGGAGCGGTGCGAATCCGAGCGGTCATCTCGAGCCGGACCTCGCGGAGCCGCTCGGCGAGGAGGCCGAGGTCTATGCCGCCCTCACGCTCGGTCTGCGCGACTACGTGGAAAAGAACAGGTTCGAGCACGTCGTCGTCGCCCTGTCGGGGGGCATCGACTCCGCGCTGGTCGTCATGCTCGCGGTGGACGCGCTGGGGCGGGATCGCGTCACCGCCGTGGTCATGCCGTCTCCCTACTCGCGGCCGGAGTCGCAGTCCGACGCCCATGCGATCGCGGCGAACCTGGACATCGAGGCGATCGAGATGCCGATCGAGGGCCCGATGCGCGCCTATGAGCAGAGCCTGGCACCGAGCTTCGAGGGCACCGAGCCCGGGATCGCCGAGGAGAACATCCAGGCGAGGATCCGGGGCAATCTGGTCATGGCGCTCTCCAACAAGTTCGGGTGGCTCGTCCTGACGACCGGGAACAAGAGCGAGATGTCGGTCGGCTACGCGACGCTTTACGGAGACATGGCCGGTGGTCTGGCCGTGATCAAGGACGTCTTCAAGACGCTCGTCTATCGCCTCGTCGCCTGGCGCAACGAGACCGACGGCCGCGAGCTGGTGCCCGCCTCCGTCCTCGAGCGCCCCCCTTCGGCCGAGCTCCGGGCGGACCAGAAGGACGAGGACTCACTTCCCCCCTATGACGTCCTCGACCGGATTCTTGAGGGCTATGTCGAGCGCGACCGGGGCCCCGACGAGCTGGTCGCCGAGGGGCTCCCGGCGGAGGTCGTCAGGGAAGTCCTGCGGCTGGTTGACCGGGCCGAATACAAGCGGCGCCAGGCCCCGCCGTCGATCCGGGTCTCAACCAAGGCCTTTGGCCGCGACCGGCGCCTGCCGATCACCAATCGGTTCGGCTCGATGCGGCCGCTGGCCCGCTGACGGGCACGCGTGCACCCATACCCCGTGCCGCGCAGAGCGGTGAGAGGTCGAGGAGCACCCGGCGTCAGGCGTCGAAGCTCTTCTATCGGACCCCCGTGGCGATCCCGGCTCGGGAGAAGTTGGCGGCGCTAGTCGCGGCGTGGGCGGACCGCGATCGCCATCCGCACCAGGGCGCAGGTGCGGCCCCCGTCGTCCGTCAGCTCGACGTCCCAGATCCAGGTCGTATGCCCCTGCTGGCGCGCCTTGGCGACGGCGTTCACGTGGCCATCGCTGATCGGCCTCAGGAACGTTGTCAGAATCGACTGCCCGAGCGCCACCATCCCCTGCTCGTGGACGGCGCCATAGGTTGCGGCCGAGCAGATGCTCTCCGCCAGCGTGGCGTAGACGCCTCCGTGGACCACCCCGAAGGGCTGCAGGTGCTGCGGGCCGACCGCGATGCGGGCGCGGGCGTCATCCGGATCGAAGCTCAGCCATTCGATCCCGATCAGCTCCCCGAAACCCTGCGGCGAGGTCTCGGGGGGCCGATTCATGCCGCCGGACGATAGTCGCCCCCCAGCGTCGATACTGGCCCGATGCGGTTCCTGGTCTGGACAGGGGTCGAGGAGTGGTTGACCGAGACGGCCGAGGTTGACCTCGGCTCGGAAGGGCTGAGCGCTACCGGGATGCAGCTCGGCGCCGAGCCGGCCCCGTTCCGGGTCGACTATCGGCTCGAGGCGCCGGAGCGGTTCGTGACCCGGGAGCTCGAGCTGTCGGCCGCTGGGGAGGGCTGGCGCCGCCACCTGCTGCTCAGCCGCCGCGGCTCCGGCACCTGGGCCGCGGAGGTCGGCGACGAGGGCGAGGTTCCCGCCGGTCCCTGGGACGGCGAGTTGCCTGACCTCTCGGACGCCTTCGACATCGACATCGAGAACTCGCCCCTGACCAACACGATGCCGATC
>DATGDO010000204.1:0-4304 GCA_035310805.1 Solirubrobacterales bacterium | reverse complement strand
CGGTCCCGGCACGTACGCGGTGCTGGTTGCCGCGATGGGACTTGGAGCGATCGTCGGCGCGCTGATCAATGGCGCCCGGGGTTCCGTCACCCCGATGCTCCTGGTGAGCGCCGCGCTCGTCTTTGGAGTGCTCTCGCTGCTGGCGGCCGGGGCGCCCAGCCTGGCCCTCGAGGTCGTCACGCTGGCCCCGCTCGGCGCTGCCACCGTCACACTCGCCGCGAGCGTCAACTCCTCGCTCCAGCTCGCCTCGGAGCCCAGCATGCGCGGCCGGGTGATGGCCCTCTATTCGATCGTCTTCCTCGGTTCGACGCCGATCGGCGGCCCGCTCGCCGGCTGGCTCTCGCAGGCGGTCGATCCGCGGGCCGCGCTGGTGATGGCGGGAGTCGCCGCGATCGTCGGTGGGCTGCTCGCCCGTATCGCCTTCGACCGCGTGGCGCGCATACCGGTCGACGCGTCGCCCCATCCGGTTTAGACAGGCGGCCGACACACGGGAAAACTACGGATGGACGGGATTGGGGTCACTGATTAGAGTGCGCTGCGATGACGGACTTCTCCGAGCTCTCGCTGCGCGGAAGGGTGGCCACCCCCAGCGAATCCGACTGGGACGAGGCGCGCCAGGCCTGGAACCTGGTGGCGGATCAGCAACCGCCGGCGGTTGCTTTGGTGGAGAGCGCCGACGACGTCGCGAAGGTGATCCGCTTCGCGAGGGAGAACGAGCTGAAGGTGGCGGGCCAGGGAACGGGTCACGGCGCGGTGCCGCTCGGGCCGCTCGACGATGTGATCCTGATCAAGACCGAGCGCATGCGTGGTGTCGCGATCGAAGGTGAGAAGGCACGCGCCGAGGCGGGGGCGCTGGCCCTCGATGTGGGCGAGGCCGCAATCGAGAAGGGGATGTGCTCGATGCCGGGCACCTCTCCCAATGTCGGTGTCGTCGGCTATACGCTCGGCGGTGGGCTCAGTTGGCTCGGTCGCAAGTACGGGTGGGCCTGCAACAGGGTCGCCGCCATCGAGCTGGTGACGGCGGACGGCGAAGCCCGCACGGTCGACGCCGGGAGCGAGCCTGACCTGTTCTGGGCGCTGCGCGGGGGCGGCGGCGGGTACGCGATCGTCACCGCGCTCCACGTCGAGCTGCTGCCGATTTCCGAGGCCTACGCCGGCGCAATCCTCTTCCCGGCCGAGCTGGCGCAGGACGGGCTCCGGGCTTATCGCGACTGGACCGCCACCGTGCCGGAGGAGGTCGGCAGCATGGCGCGGCTGATGAACCTGCCGCCGATCCCCGACGTCCCGGAGGTGATCCGCGGCAAGAAGTTCCTGGCGATCGCGGCCACCTGCATCGGCAGCCAGGAGGAGGGGGAGAGGGCGATCGCGCCGCTCCGCGAGATCGGCGAGCCCCTGATGGACACCTTCGATCAGGTCCCGGCGCCCGCTCTCAGCCGGATCGCGATGGATCCCGAGCCGCCCGTCCCGGGACTCGGCCACCACGCGGTGCTGAGCGAGCTGCCCGAGGAGGCGCTCGACGCTCTCTTCGAGGTGAGCGGTCCGGACTCGGGTTCACCGCTGCTGCTGGCGGAGCTCCGTCATCTTGGCGGCGCGCTCGCACGGTCCGACGAGAGCGGCGGCGCGCTTTCCAAGCTCGACGGGGAATTCGTGATGTTCGGAATCGGGATGCTGATGGACCCGCAGCTGCGCGAGCCGATCGAGGCCCAGCTCGACAAGATGGCTGAGACCATGAAGCCCTGGACCGCGCCCGGTGGCTACTTCAACTATGCCGAACGCCCCTGCGACGTCGACGCAATCCTGCCGGAGGAGACCTGCAGGCGTCTGGCTCAGGTGAAGCGCAGCTGGGACCCTGACAACCTCATTCGGGCAAACCACTCGCTCGCGCTGGCGACGGCGTAGGCGCAGGTCGCTGGCGCCGCGGCGAGCGCGCGCCGACGATCTGCCCCCACTCGGAGTCCTCGATCAGACCCGGCTCGGTCGAGTCGAGCCAGTCGAGCAGCGCATCGCCCAGCCCCTCCGGATCCTCGAGGTTGGGGAAGTGCGCCGCCCGCGGCAGCGTGACGAATCGGCTGTTTGGGATGCGCTCGTGCGCGGCGAGCCCATGGCGCATCGGGATGGTGTTGTCGCGCTCGCCCCAGACGATCAGGGTGGGGAGCTCGCCCAGTAGGTAGAGCCGGTCCATGGCGCTGACGTGCTGGCCGCGCACGTCGATCACCGAGCGCAGCGTCTGCAGGAATGCCCGGCGCGCCGCGGCTTCCTGCAGCGGCCCCACGGCACGGGCCACCGCCTGGAGGTAGACGCCCTTGCGGTTGCCGCGGGTTCTCATCCGCTCGCCCGCCCGGTCGATCGAGGCCCGAACCCGCCGGTTGGCGACCAGCCAGATCCCGGCTGCCGCGCCCGGCAGCGCGGCGCCGCGAAGCATCGGGCTGACTTCGTGGCCGAGCCCACCGCTGGAGATCAGGGCAAGGCGCTCGACTCGCTGTGGGAACTGGTAGAAGAATTGCATCGCGATCCCGCCGCCCAGGGAGTGGCCCACGACGGTGGCGCGGTCGATCCCGATCGTGGTGAGCAGGTCCCGGATGCTGCAGGCGTGGGCGCCCAGCGAGTAGTCGCCGCGTACCGCCGCCGAGTCGCCGTGGCCAAGCAGGTCTGGCGCGACCACCGTGTAGCGATCGGCCAGCCGGAGCGCGACTCTCTCCCAGTGGCGGGAAGAGTTGACCATCCCGTGGATCAGGACGACCGGGGGCCCGTCGCCGGCGATCCGGTAGATGACGCGGTGGCCGTGGAGCTCGATCTCCCACTCGTCGAAGATCAGCCCTGGAGGCGAGCCCCCTCGGGTCATTGACTCACCCTAGAGGAATCTGACGAATCCACCGCAGACGAAGACCGACCGCCATCCATGGCGGCCGGTCTCTGCAAACAGGCCCCGTCAGGACGGGCAGGGGTACGTCTCAGGGGCCTTACTTGGGGGGTATGTAGTGGATCCAGGCGACGGGAGGCGCCTTGCGGCAAACGCCCGGGTCCTATGAGCCGAGAGGCGGCGGTGGGCGTCCGGCCCAGCACCAACTCTCCCGACCCAGTGAGTATCGAGCCAGGCATGGGGTTAGGCAATACCGAAAATCGGGGTGATCACCAATCGCCGCGAAGTGGCCAGGGGGGCTCAGGCGGGTGCCATCGCGGCGGACAGAGCCGCGCCGTGGAGGATGTCGAGCTCGGAGACCTCGATCTCGTCGAGGCCGAAAGCCCTCATCACCTGGACCAGGATCACGGTTCCGGCGACGATCGTCGGGGCTCGCCCCGGATGGAGCCCGGGCACGCGCAGGCGCTCGGCGAGCGGCATTGACGAGAGCCGGCTGAGCATGCGCTGGATCGGCTGAAGGCCCAGGCGGTAGCCGTGTACGCGCCCGCGGTCGTACGGCTCGAGCTGCTGATCGATGGCGGCCAGAGAGGTCGGCGTGCCGGCGACCGCGATCGCCCGCACCGGCTTGTCCGGCTCGTCCGCGATCGCCCGCTCGATCAACTTGTGGATCTCAGCCGCTAGGTCCTCGAGCTCGTGGGGGTGGGGCGGATCCGACGTGAGATGGCGCTCGGCTTGACGGATGGTCCCGGCCTGCATCGAGGCGTGAAAGCCGACCTCGCTGCCGGAACCGACGATCAGCTCGGTCGAGCCGCCGCCGATGTCGAAGACGAGAGTGGTCTCCGCCTCGATGGGCCGGTGTGAGGTCGCGCCGAGATAGGTGAGGCGGGCTTCCTCCTCACCCGTCAACAGCTGCGTGTCGAGCCCGAAGCGCTCGCGCAGCTCGGCGATGAAGGCCTCCCCGTTGACCGCGTCACGGACTGCGCTGGTCGCGATCGCCATCACTCGTTCGGCGGCCATCTCCTCGTAGCGCGCCTTGTAGTCGGCGACCACCGAGCAGACGTCCTCGATTGCCTCGGAGCAGAGCAGGCCGGCGTGGTCGACGCCCCGGCCGAGGTTGGTCACCGTGGTGCGGCGCTCGACCTCGGTGACCTTCGTCCCCTCGACATCGGCGATCAGCAGCCGGGTCGAGTTCGTGCCGATGTCGACGACGGCGACGCGGATCGCGGCGGTCATGTCCTCCGATCGCCCTTCACCGGCAGGCATCCTAGCGATGACCGATGACCGCGGGATGCCCACGCCTCGCTTAGGCGTTCGCTGCATCCGGGCAGCCTCTGGAGCTCATCGGGCCGGCACCACCCGTTGCCGGGCCCCCCGGCCGCCGGCCTATCTCGGCCGGCGATTGGGCAGGTCTGGACGGGCGACAAAGAGCACCACCCCGCAGTGG
>DATGDO010000203.1:0-3703 GCA_035310805.1 Solirubrobacterales bacterium | reverse complement strand
CTCCCCGCCCGCCAGGATGAGTGCCTGCATCAGAGGATCGATGGCACAGCGCTGCGAGCCATGCGTGTCATCCAGGTGTGCACGGTCGTCGGATCGTTCACCTAGCCCACCGCCGAGCGTTCCGCGACGCTCGGGCGCCCGATTGCCTCGTAGACGATCCCGGCGGCCCTGATCGCCTCGGGATCGAGGAAGTTGCGTCCGTCGACGAGCAGCGGGTTGTTCATCTGCTTCGCGACCTCGCTCCAGTCGAGCTCGGCGAACTCGGGCCACTCCGTGACCAGGACCGCTGCGTCGGCGCCCTCCAGCGTCTCCATCGGCGAGGCCGCCATCTCCACGCTCGGCAGCAGCTCGTGGGCCCGCTGTGCGGCCACCGGGTCGAAGGCGATCACGGAAGCCCCCTCCCCCTCAAGCCGGTGCGCGAGAACGAGGCTCGAGGCCTCCCGCATGTCATCGGTGTCGGGCTTGAACGCCAGGCCGAGCAGGGCGACGCGCTTGCCGACCAGCGAATCCAGATGCTTCGCGAGCTTCGCCATCACCCGGCGCTTCTGCAGCTCGTTGACCTCGATCACCGAGTTGAGCAGCTGGAAGTGGTAGCCGCTGTTCCCGGCGAGGATCTTGAGGGCCTGCGTGTCCTTCGGGAAGCAGCTGCCGCCGAAGCCGAGCCCGGCGTTCAGGAACCTGTCGCCGATCCGCGGGTCCAGTCCCATCCCCCGGGCCACCTCCGTGACGTCCGCCCCCACCTCGTCGCAGACGTTCGCGATCTCGTTGATGAAGCTGATCTTGGTGGCCAGGTAGGCGTTGGAGGCGAGCTTGATCATCTCGGCGCTGGAGAGGTCGGTCCTGACGATCGGCGCCCCGAGCGGCTCGTAGGCGGCCGCGACGGCGTCGGCGGCCCATTCGTCCCCGGCATCGGACCCGATCACGACCCGGTCGGGATGGAGGAAGTCCTTGACGGCCGTCCCCTCCTTGAGGAACTCCGGACAGGAGACGTAGGCCAGGTCGGGCGCATCCCGGTGGATGGTGCGAGCGGTCCCGACGGGGACCGTGCTCTTCATCACCAGAGCCTTGCCCTCTGGCTCGCCGATCTCGTCCACGGCCCGCTGCACCGCCGAGAGGTCGGCGTCACCCGAATAGGTCGGTGGGGTCTGGACACAGACGAAGAGCAGGCGCGGGCCGTCGAGCAGCTCAGCCATCTCGGTGGTGAAGGTGAGCCGCTCGCGGTTGCGCTCGATCAGCTCGGGCAGCCCGGGCTCGTGGATCGGGACCTCGCCACGGCCCAGGGACTCGACCTTCTCCGCAACGATCTCCCGGGCCACGACGCGATGGCCGAGCTCGGCGAAGCAGGCCGCGGTGACGAGCCCGACCCAACCGGCCCCAATGACTCCAATCGGTTCCCTCTCGCTCACCGTCGGCTGCCTCGATCAGGTCCCCGGGAGCTGGCGGAAGCCCTCGGCGATCTTCAGCATGTCTTCGTTCGGGATCGTCTCGATCCATGAGTTCGAGAGCCAGAAGGACCCCTCGTCCGTCTGCCAGGCGACCATTCGGAGGCGGTCGCCGTCGTAGTAGAGCTTGTAGTCGCGGTTGCCGATCGTCTTTTCGTCGCTGGGGTCGGAGAGGATCGGCGGATCCTGCCAGCGCGTGCCCTCGAAGCCGTAGTAGTCGCCCAGGGTCGGCAGCGAGAAGACCCACTTGTACGCCGCACGCTGGTTGTGCGGCGGGGACCCATCGCCCTTGCCGTTGATCTTGTAGACGCGCGGCTTCTGCGCATAGTCGCTTCCCACCTCGAGACGCGTCGGGTAGTAGACGGGGACCTTCTCCTTGCGGGCCTTGATGCCCTGGGCCAGGGACTTGCCGTAGGTCGTGGGGGTCAGGTGGGAGGTCGCCGCGGCGCCCTTGTGCCTCCGGCTCCCGGGAGAGGCGGGGGTGGCCTTGCTGAAGTCCGGTGGCTGCTCGGGGGTCACCTTCTCGGTGGGCTTGGCGCTCGAGCCGGCCGGGCCGGGGGTCCCCTCGATGCCCAGGAACTGGTTGACGGCGGTGTGGATCTCGTCGGGAGTCGCGGTCACGTAAGACGGGCCGAGGTGGCCGCTGAAGTGGATCTCCTTGATCTGCGCCCCGCGCAGCTCGAAGAACAGACGCAGCACCTGGAGCATCTGCTCGGCCGAGCCGATGTCGGACGACGTGTAGGTGGTGAAGATCTTGACCAGCTTCTTGCGGTCCTCGATCAGCCGCGAGGGCGGCACCTTCGCGCGGGCCTCGCGGAGAAACGCCTGCTGGCGGGAGGCGCGGACGATGTCGTTGTCGGTGTGGCGGTAGCGGGCGAACGAGAGCGCATCGAAGCCGCAGAGGGCCTGGTATCCCGGCTGCAGGTTGATCTCGGCGTAGTCGGAGGAGCTCGAATAGGGCCCGTTCTGGTGGAAGTAGCGATGGTCGACGTCGATGTAGACGCAGCCGATCGCGTTGACCGCGCGCGCGAAACCGGTGAAATCGACGTTGACCAGATGGTTGATCTGCAGCCCGGTGAGGTGCTTCACGGTCTGGAGCGTCAGCTTCGGCCCGCCGAGCGAGTAAGCGGCGTTCAGTTTGTCGGTCCCGTAGCCGGGGATCTCCACCTTGAGATCACGCGGCAGCGAGAGCAGCGCGATCGCGCCGCGATCCGGGTCGAGGCGGAGCAGCATCGTCGTGTCGGAGAGGCCGTACTTGCCGCTGATCTCCTTGTTTCTCTTGTCGGATCCGAGGATCAGGATCGTCTGGGGACCCGAGCTGGGCGCCGTCAGGAAGGGGTCGAGACCCTGGATCTCGCTGTGGTTCCGCAGCGCGTTCGCGATGTCCGACAGGTAGAGGATCAGGCTCGCGGAGGTCGCCGCGGCGATCGACGCGACGATCACGAACGAGGCGGTCAGGAACCGAAGCCAGAGGGGAAAGCCGATGTGGCGGCGGACGGCCGCAAAGCCCGAGGTGATCTTCCGTCCGCCTGCTTTCTCGAATCCCGAGGTGATCGCGGATCCGGCCTGCCTGACCCGCCGCGTGGGCGAGGCGACCAGGGTCGGCTCGTCGGCCTCGGCCTCGGCCGACTCCAGCCCCTCCCACTCCTGGGTCTCGGCGGAGACGATCTGCTCGAGCTCGTCCTCCTCGTCGAAGTGCTCGCCGCCCTCGTGGTCCTCGTCGTCGTCGAGGTCGTCCTCGTCCTCGGACTCCGCGTCGTCGTCGAGGTCCTCGTCCTCGTGCTCCTGCTCGTCCAGCTCCTCGTCGTCGACGTCCGAGCGGAGGTCGTCGCCGAGCTCGTACTCCTGCGTCTCGTCGGCGCGGGGCTCGTCCTCGCCGTTGCCCCCGCCGGCTCCGCCCCCTCTCTGGGCGGGGTTCACGCGGCCATCCCCGGGAAGCGCCGTACGAAGGCCTCGATCGCCTGGCGATAGCTCCGCAGCGAGCTGATCGAGACCCACTCACTCGGTCCGTGGTGACCGTCCCCGACCGGGCCGAACTCGACGGCCGGCACGCCGGCCGCGATGAAGGAGACCGCGTCGGAGGCGCCATCCCGGCCGACGCTCATCACCCGCTCGGGATGGTGAGGCGAGGCGGCCTCGCAGAGGCCCCGCACGAATGTGGAGTCGGGCTCCACGACCGCCGGCGGGCGCCGGAAGGTGGCGAGCACGCGCGTGTCCGGCAGGCCGCTCACCTGTCCGAGGATCTCGTCGGGGTCCTGGTC
>DATGDO010000202.1:0-2682 GCA_035310805.1 Solirubrobacterales bacterium | reverse complement strand
TTACGTCGCCGCGCCGCCGGCCGGAGGCTGACCGTTGGCCGGGGCGGCGATCGCCTCGCCGCCAGGGGCGCGGAACCCGATCCGCCTGTGGGTTCCATCGCAGAACGGCTTCCGCCGCGAGGCGCCACAGCGGCATAGCGCCACGGTCTTGCGCCGGGGGTCTATCTCCTCGCCATCGGGGCCGGTGAGGCGGAAGTCGCCTCGCAGCAGGTAGGGCCCGTCCGGGTACGGCGTGAGCTCGGTCGGCACGAGCCGAGACTGCCCCCATCGGGCGGCCCCGAAACCACCGGCATCGCGCAGGACTGTCAGCGACGGCGAGTGGGTAGAGAAGGTGCCGATGCGAACCAATGGAGACGGCGCAGATCAGGACGGATCGCGGCCGGACCTGGGTCCCGAGCTCCCCAACGCACGCGGGCCGCTCAGCGATGCGCTGACCCGGCTTCTGCTGGAGCCCGCGTCCCCGCACGGGCAGACCCTGGCGCTGCCCGCGATCGACACCGGGGACGGGGTGCTCGGCGAGGACTTCCAGCTCTCCCTCTACCTCCTCTACGAGCTGCACTACCGGGGCTTCCGCGGCGTCGACGAGGACTGGGAGTGGCAGCCCTCGCTGCTCGGCCTACGCTCTGCGCTCGAGGCTGACTTCGAGGCGACGCTCCGCGAGCTCGTCGGGGCGCCCGATCTACCCGCCGCAGATCGAATCGGCGGGGAGATCATGCGACTGGTCGAGGCCGACGACCCGCCCGCGCTCTCCTCGTACATGGAGCGCAGCGCCTCGCTCGAGCAGTTTCGCGAGTTCCTCATCCACCGCTCCGCCTATCAGCTCAAGGAGGCGGACCCCCACTCGTGGGCGATCCCGCGGCTGCACGGGCCCGCGAAGGCGGCTCTGGTCGAGGTCCAGGCGGACGAGTACGGAGGGGGCCGGTCGGACCGGGCGCATGCGACGCTCTTCGCCAAGGCGATGCGGGCGCTCGACCTGGATCCGGCCTACGGCGCCTATCTCGATCGGATACCGGCGGTGACGCTCGCGACCGTCAACCTGATGTCGCTGCTCGGGCTGCACCGCCGGCTGCGCGGCGCGATCGTCGGCCACCTGGCCGCCTTCGAAGCGACCTCCCCCCTCCCCAACGCCCGCTACGCGAAGGGCCTCCGCCGCCTCGGGCTCGGTGACGACGCGCTCGACTTCTTCGACGAGCACGTGGAAGCGGACTCGGTTCATGAGAACATCGCCGTCTACGACATGGCGCAGGGACTCGCCCTGAGCGACCCTGGCCTCGCCGGAGACATGCTCTTCGGCGTACGCGCGCTGCTTCACCTGGATGGCCGGTTCGCCGCACACGTACTCGACCGCTGGGGAAGAGAAGGCAGCTCTCTGCTGGAGCCGGTCGTCAGCGCGCGATAGTTGTGGAGTGTCCATCGTCGTCGGCACCTCGAGCTGGTCCGATCCCGGCTTCGTCGAGCACTGGTATCCGAAGGGGCTCGCCGCCAAGGACCGACTCGACTTCTACGCCGCGCGCTTCGATGCCGTCGAGCTGAACTCGAGCTTCTACGCGATTCCGGCCACCTCGACGGTTGAGGGCTGGGCCAGGCGCACCCCTAATGACTTTCGCTTCGACGTCAAGCTCCACCGGCTCCTCTCGCACCACGCCTCCCAGCTCAAGGAGCTGCCCCCCGACCTCAGGAAGGAGGCCGAGACGAACGAACGAGGCCGCGTCCTGCTGGACAGGGCGCTCCTCGACGAGATGGTGCGCCGGACCGTCGAGGCGATCAAGCCGCTGTCCGACGCTGGGAAGCTCGGCTCCTACCTGCTGCAGCTCACCCCCGCATTCGACCCCCGCGAGAACGAGCTGGACGAGCTCGCCCCGATCATCGACGGACTGGCCCCCACGCCGGTCGCCGTGGAGTTCCGACGCCGCAGCTGGGCGTCCCCGAGGCGGCTCGAGGACGTCCTCGACTGGCTCTCTGCCCATGACGCGGTCTTCGTCTGCGTCGACACACCGCCCGGGGAACACGTCCCGATCTTCCCGCCGATCGACGCGGTCACCAACGACTCCCTCGCCTACATGCGCTGCCACGGGCGCAACACCGAGGGCTATCTGCATGGGCGCAGCGTCGCGGAGCGGTTCGACTACGACTACCCGAAGCAGGAGCTCGAGGAGATCGGCGAGCGCGCCAGGGCCCTCGACAGCGAGGCCGCGCAGGTGCACGTGATGTTCAACAACAACGCCCGCGAGCTGGCGCCCAAGGCGGCCCGTGCGCTGCGCGGCATCCTCGGCCAGGATCCAGGCCCGGAGCCCTAGCGGCGACCGCCGGCCGCGATGACCGACCATGGACCGGCGAGACGACCCCAGGGGGATGAAGGCCGCCTCGCCGGGTTGGCCAACGTGCTTGGACGCCTGTGACTGGTGGCCGCTGGCCGGTGGATCCGGATGCCGGGTCAACGCTATGCACGGCCGTAGGTGCCTGCATCCGCATCGAGCCGCAGATCCAATCCGTAAAAATCACGGTGATGCCGGACGACAGCGCGGAGTCCGCGCGCCAGGCGTCAGAATTCGAGAGATGAGCACTGACCCCGCCGCAGGAATCGGAGTCCTGACGGCCCTCGCCGCAGGGATCGTCTCCTTCCTCTCCCCCTGCGTCCTGCCGCTCGTCCCGGGATATCTGTCGGCCGTCACCGGTGTCGCC
>DATGDO010000201.1:0-5250 GCA_035310805.1 Solirubrobacterales bacterium | reverse complement strand
CGAATCGGGGTGGTCGGGCGCGCCTCCGCCTTCGGCCAGTACTTCTTCTACGGAACCGACCTCACCAACTACGTCCAGTACATCGGCCAGGAGCTCAACCGGGGCACCTATCGGCCAATCGACAGGTGTACGCTCTGGCGCCGGACGGTCAACGACGGGCACTACGGCTTCATCGTCACGACGCCGAAGCTCGGCCAGGACGAGACCACGGCGCCGCCCGAGAACCTCTGGACCTCGAAGGACAAAAACGTCCAGACGGTCATTCAATCTGGGCCGGCCGCCGTCTACCGGATCAAGGGGCCGCTCGATCCCGCGACCTGCTCGCAACTGGGCGCGGCGGCGCACGCATGAACTTCGGCGACTACCTGCAGGGCTCGATCGAGCTGATCGCGGTGGCGGCGGCCATGGGCTTCGCCGCCGTCGGCCTGCGCGGGCGGTTACTCCCCGGCTGGTCGGGGGCTTCGGCTCGGCTCGCCGAGGTCGTGCTTGGTCTCTCGCTGCTGGTCGTGACACTCGAGCTCGTCGGGGTCGTCGGGCTCTACCGGCCTGGCTGGGTGCTCCTGGCCTCCCTCGTTGTCGGGATCGGGATCGGCGCGGCGCTCCGTCCACCCGGGAGGGGGGTGCCGCTGCCCTCGCCGGAGGTGACCCCGATCGCCTTGGCCGTGGCCGTCGCGGCGGCATTCCTGGTCGCCGCGCACTGGGCGATGCCCACCCAGACCGGCCTCGACATCGGCATGTACCTGCCGAACACCACCTGGCACAACGCGCCTTTCGCGGCCCGCTTCGTGCAGGACCACCAGGTCGGATCCCTGCACTTCACCGAGGTCCTCAACTTGACCGTCTGGTTCTATCCCCAGAACTCCGAGTTGCTGCACTCGGCCGGCGTCCTCTTCCTCGGCAACGACTTCCTCTCGCCGCTGATCAACATCGGCTGGATGTGCCTTTGCCTGATGGCGGCGTGGAGCTTCGCGCGCCCCTACGGAGGCGGGCCGGTCGCCGTCCTGGCGATGACGTTGGTGTTGGACGCCAACATGCTCCTGCTCTACCAGCCGGGAGACGCCAAGAACGACACGGCCGGCCTGTTCTTCCTGCTCGCCTCGGCGGCGATCCTGGTCAACGCGGACGCGCAGCGGCGTGCGGCGGCTGGACGAGGGGGCGCCGCGGCCGAGGGCGAGGCGCCACCCGTTCCAGGTTGGGCCGGCACCGCTCCGGGCGCCCGGATCGCCCCTCTGCCCACCGGCGCGCTCGCGGTCGCCGGGCTGGCGGCGGGGCTGGCGCTCGGCACCAAGCTCAACCTGCTGGCGCCGTTCGCGCTCCTCACCCTGGGCGTGATCGCGGTCAGCGCGGGCTACCGGCTGCGGGCTACGGGGATCTGGGTCGTGGCTTCGTTGATCACCGGCGGTTTCTGGTTCGCGCGCAACCTGGTGAACGCCGGGAACCCGCTCCCCTGGATCAAGGCCGGGCCGCTTCCCGGGCCCGACCAGCTCGACATCAACATCCGCGAGCCGCACAACCTCGCCCACTACCTGCTGCCGCCCGACGGCGGGGTGATCAGGGACCACCTGATCCCGGGAATGCACTCGAGCTTCGGCGATCTCTGGCCTCTGGTCCTGGCGGTGGTGATCGGCGGCTTCCTGCTCGCGATCATCAACGGGAGGACGCCGATGATCCGCATGCTCGGGGTGGTCGCCCTGCTCAGCGGCATCGCCTACCTGTTCACGCCGCTGACGGCGGCGGGGCCGGAGGGTGACCCGACCGCGTTCACCACCAACCTCCGCTACGCCTCCCCGGCGATCGGCCTGGGCGCGATGCTGCTCGCGGTCGATCCGGGCCTTGGTCGCAGGCGCGACCAGGGCTGGCTCCTCGGCATCCTCGGCATCCTGCTGCTCGTTCAGGCGATCCCGGTCTGGGACCTCTCCGGCCATCTCTGGACGCGTCACTTCCTGCTCGGCGCAGCCGGTCTCGCCTCCTTCCTCGTCCTGGTCCCGGTCGGGATCGCTCTCGCCGGCCAGCGCGGTGTCTCGCGAATGGCGCTCACCGGCGTCGCCGTGGTGGCGCTCGCCCTGGTCGTCGGGATCGGCTGGCCGCAGAGCGACGCCTACGTCAAGGACCGCTACCAGGCCTCGACCGCGCCCAGCGACTTCCCGGAGGGCATCAAGGCCGCGCTGGCCTGGTTCAACAAGGCGAACCCCCACGACACGCGGATCGGGGTGGTCGGAGGACGACCGGGCTTCAAGCAATACGTCTTCTACGGCGACGACCTCTCCAACCACGTCCAGTACATCGCGCGCCACGGACCGCATGGTGCCTATCTGCCGATCGCGAGCGAGGCGGCGCAGAACGACGTCGAGCCCAACTGGAAGCCGCAGTGCGAGGCCTGGCGGCGGGCCGTCAACGACGGCGCCTACGGCTACCTGGTGATCGGCCCGGATCAGCGCACCCAATCGCGGCTGCCGATCGAGGCCGTCTGGACGGCCACTGACCCCTCCGCAACCAAGATCGAGTCCCAGGACGACGTCTTCGTCTTCCGCATCGACGGGCCCCTTGATCCGGCGGCGTGCGCGAAGCTGCAGGGCGCCGGCACCGGCGGGGGAAGCATCGGCGGCCCGCCCAAGCGGCAGCCTCTGTGAGCTTCGGCGAATACCTGGTCGGAGTGATCGGCCTGACCGCGGTGGCTTTCCCCATGGCCCTCGCGGCGGCCAGGCTGCGCGGCCGGCTCCTGCCTGGTTGGCGGGGCGCCCCGGCACGGCTGGCCGAGGCGGTCCTCGGCGTCGCCCTGTTCACCGTCCTGCTGCAGCTGCTCGGGGCCTTCGGGATCCTCGTCCCCGCAGTCCTGATCATCGCCGCGCTCGCGACCGGGCTCGGGCTCTACTTCGGGCCCTGGCGGCGGGGGGAGGCGGTTGCCGGAAGCCCACCGCCCGCGCCGGCGATCCCCCGCCCCCAGACGCTGCTCGCCCTGGCGGCCGCCGCCTTCGTGGCGGCGCATTGGGCGACCGGCCTCCAGGACGTCTGGGCGCGGGGCATGCTCACCTTCGACACGCTCTGGTACCACGGCCCGTTCGCGGCGCGGATCGCGAACACCGGGTCGGTATGGGGGATGCACTTCGTCGACCCGCTCTACCTGAACTGGTTCTACCCGGAGAACTCGGAGCTCCTCCACGCCGCTGGGATCGTGCTCTTCAACCGGGACATCGTGAGCCCGCTGGTCAACTTCGGCTGGCTCGGAGTGACCCTGCTGGCGGCCTGGTGCATCGGCCGCCCGTACGGGGTCGCGCCGCTCAGCCTGGTGGGCGTGGCGATCGCGATGGACACCGGCCCGATGGTCCCGCGCGAGGCGGGGACGCCGGCGACGGATACCGCGCCGGTGGCCCTGCTCCTCGCCGCGGCCGCGCTGCTGATCAACGCCTGGGCCGTCCGATCGAATCGTGGGGGCGATCGCGGCGCCAGACCGGAGCTCTCTCTTCCGACCGGCGTCCTTCTCGTCGCCGGCCTGGCGGTCGGGCTCGCCCTGGGAAGCAAGCTGACGATCTCCGGAGCCGCCGCGGCGATGGCTGTGGGCGTACCGCTGATCGTTCCGCCGGGTGTCCGCCGAAAGGCGCTTCTGGTGTTCGTGGCCGGGGTCGCAGTGACCGCCGGCTTCTGGTTCCTGCGAAACCTGATCCACGCCGGCAACCCGCTGCCCTGGATTCGCCACGTCGGCCCGATCGACCTGCCCGGCCCCAACCGCGGGCTCCAGGGCCGACACGACTTCACGGTCGCCCACTACATCCTCTCCAATCCAAGCACCGGGATCTGGCGCGACTACTTCCTCAATCCGATCGAGAACCTGCTGGGGCCGCTCTGGTTCCTGATCCTCGCCGGCGCCGCCGGGGGCGCGATCCTCGCGGTCTGGCGCCCGCGCTCGCTCGCCGTGCGGCTCGCGGGGGTGGTCACGATCGTGGCGGCGATCGCCTACCTGTTCACGCCGCTGACTGCGGCAGGACCGGAGGGCCATCCGCTGGCCTTCGGGATCAACCTGCGCTACCTGACCCCCGGGTTCGCCCTCGGACTGGCGCTGCTTCCGCTCGAGCCGCGTCTCGTCCCCGCCCGCCTGCGGCTGCCGCTGATCGCCGGCGGGATCATCGCCCTCTTCCTCACCTCGCACTACTCGGACGCCAACGTCGCCTGGACCGGGCCGTTCGCCTCGATCCCGTGGGCGGTCCTGATCGGAATCGGCCTGATCGGCGCCCCGGTCGGCCTCGCCCTGCTGGCGCGCCGCAGCGCGCTGATCGCCGGCGTCGTCGGCGCCGTCCTCGCGCTCGTCATCGCCGCCGTCGGCTGGGAGCGCCAGGACGATTACTTCGCGCACCGCTACGACCGCGCCGAGGACTTCCGCTTCCAGCTCGACGCCGCGGTCCGCTGGGCGAAGCCGACCTCCGACCTGCGGATCGCGGTGGCCGGAACCAGCGGCGCCTACAACCAGTACGGCCTCTATGGCGACGACGTCTCGAACTACGTGCAGTACGTCGGCCGCCACCTTCCGGAGGCAGACTTCCGCCGCATCGAGAACTGCCCGGAGTTCCGGCAGGCGCTCAACGACGGGAACTACGACTACCTCGTCACCACGCCGGAGCTCGACCTGAACAACCCCTCGACCGCCGGCGCCTCGCCCGAGCGCGGCTGGGTGCAACGGGATCCAGCAGTCCAGCAAGTGGTGCACTCGGGGCGCGTCTCGGTGTTCCGGATCACCGGGGAGCTCTCACCGAACGCATGCGGCAAGGCGGCGAACCGGGGCAGTTCCGAGGGCCAGCCGAGACGATCAGCTTCGACGCGGAAGTGAGCGGCGTGGGCGACTACATACTCGGCGTGATCGGCTTCGTGGCCGTCATCCTCTCGATGGCGATCGCGGGGAGGACGGCGCGGCGTGCCGCGCTGCCCACTTGGACAGGGACCTCCGCGCTGCTGGCCGATGCCATCCTCGCGATCGGCATCCTCGTCGTGGTGGCCGAGCTGCTCGGCCTGTTCGGGGTTCTCGACGGAGTCCTCCTGGTGGTCGCCTGCCTGATCGTCGCCGGCGGCGCGCTCCGCCTCGAGCCGATGCTGATCCGGGCCGGTGCCCGGGTCGCCCAGTGGGGGAAGGCGGAGGAGACGGACCTTCGTGCCGCGCCCTCGGTCGGACGGGTCGAGTTCGGGGTCGCGGTCGCGCTGGCGCTCGTCGTCGCCGCGCAATGGGCGGGACCGACCCTGCTGGCGCTCGACCGGGGGATCTAC
>DATGDO010000200.1:0-6472 GCA_035310805.1 Solirubrobacterales bacterium | reverse complement strand
GCCTTGGCTTTCCTGGTCGACGTCGGCGCCGGCGGCGCCGCGGGCTGCGTCTGGGTCGCACCGCCGGACAGGGACGGCTCGTCGATCGTCTTGCGGGATCCGAGGAAGAGGAAGATCAGGATCACCGCTATCCCGAGCACGATTCCCAGCCCGACCCCGATCGCGCGGTCGCGAGACCACCGGAAGCGACCGCGCATCGGAGCTCCAGGGTCAGCTGACCCCGTCGAGCAGGCGCCAGTTCGCCCTGAAGGCCGACTGAGCCGCCTCGACGATCGCGTCCTCGTCCTCGGGGGCCATCGCCGCGTCGATCAGCCGGCGGGACTCCTCCGCGTGGGCGCGGTCGGCCTGCTCGTGGACACGGAAGTACTCGCCGCCCGACCCGCCGTCGATCCCGTAGAAGCGCGAGAGGCCCTCCCGCTTGATGCGGGAGATCTCCGGCTGTCCGCTCTCGATCGCGTACATGCGCGCGAGCTCGGCGAGGTAGCCGTCGGCTGTCGTCCAGTCCCTGACGCACTCGGCGGTCTCGGGCGTGGGCTCGGCGCCGATCTCGCCGCCGGCGGCCTCGACGAAGTCGTCCCAGAGGCCGACGTGGGCCTCCTCCTCCGCGGCGTGGGTCTCGATCTCGTCGCGCTGGCCGTCCGGGGCGTCATCCGCGGCCTGCCGGCAGAGACGGGCGAGAGCCTCGGTCGCGTGCCGGTACTGGCCCGCGTAGCGAGCGAGCTCCTCGCGGGTCAGCTCCCCTGCGGACCACCGCAGGTAGAAGGGGTGCCCGAGCACGTTGTGGCGGGCCCGACTCTCCTCGATCCGCTCCCAAACCGATCGGCTCACTCCAATCACTCCCTTTTCATTAGTCGGGTCGTCGCCCTCGGCTTCGCCTGCGGAGCGCCCTTGAACAGCGCGCGCAGCATACCCTCAGGCGCCTGCGTCCCCCCCGCCCCGACATCGCCGTCCCGCCGATCCCACCCGGCCTCGACTGGGTGGGCCGGCCCGTGGAGTCGATCGACCGCCTGGTCGCCGGGCGGCCCGCGCTCGTCCACTTCTTCGACTTCGCCCAGCTCAACTCGGTCCGGACCCTGCCCTACCTGCGGGCCTGGCACGAGCGCTATTCCGATCGGGGCCTGGCCCTGATCGGGATCCACTCGCCGCGCTTCCCGTTCACCCAGCCGGTTGACGCTGTCGCCGGGGCGGTCGAGCGGCTGGGAATCGAGTGGCCGGTGGCGGTGGATCCGGAGTTCGCGCTCTGGCGGCTCTACGAGCCTCACGGCTGGCCCGCCCTCTTTCTCTGGGGCAAGGGCGGCGCGCTGCGCTGGTACCACCTCGGCGAGGGCGACTACGCGGGCACAGAGGAGGCGATCCGCGAGGCGCTCGCCGGGTCCGACGGCGACGGCGACTGGCCGCCGCCGATCGAGCCGATCCGGCCCACCGACGAGCCGGGCGTGAGCGTGATCGCCCCCTCGCCGGAGGTCTTCCCGGGTGGCTCGACCGAGGATCCCTGGTCCGCGAGCGACGCAGATGGATTCCTTCGGGTCACCTACGAGGCAGGTGGCGCCTATGCCGCCACCGACGGCGACGGCCGCATCGGGATCCGCATCGACGGCGAGGACCGCGATCGGATCGAGGTCACCTATCCCGGGCTACAGGAGCTGACCCTGCACGGGCGGAACGAGCGCCACACCCTCGAGCTCGAGCCCTCGCCGGATCTGCTGGTCTACTCGATCCAGTTCGCCGCGGGAGTGCCCTGACGGGGCCCCGCCGGGCCTAGGCGCCTGAGCCGGCTAGCTCCTTGCGGATCTCGCCGGGGAGCATGAAGCGCACGTCCTCGTCGACGGTCTTCAGCTCGGAGACGTCGCTCGCGCCGCGCTCGCGGAAGAAGCTGACGAGTTGCTCGACGAGCTCCTCGGGCGCGCTCGCCCCGGAGGTGATCCCGACCGTCTCGACGCCCTCGAGCCAGGCCTCGTCGACCTGGAGGTGGTTGTCGATCAGGTGGGAGTCGGCGCCGTGCTCGCGGGCGACCTCGACGAGGCGGTTGGAGTTCGATGAGTTGGTCGAGCCGATCACCAGGACCAGGTCGCACTCGCGGGCCAGCTCCTTGACGGCGTGCTGGCGGTTGGTCGTCGCATAACAGATGTCGTCGGTCTTGGGCCCGACCGCGCTCGGGAACCTCTCCTTGAGGCGGGCGATGATCGAGCTCGTCTCGTCCACGGAGAGGGTGGTCTGCGTGATGTAGGCGATCCGGTCGGGATCGTCCACCTCGAGCTCGTCGACGTCGGCCTCGGTCTGGACCAGAACGGTCCTGTCGGGCGCCTCACCCGTGGTCCCCTCGACCTCCTCGTGGCCCTCGTGGCCGATCAGGACGATCGTGTAGCCGTCCTGGGCGAACTTCCTGGCCTCGACATGGACCTTGGTGACCAGCGGGCAGGTCGCGTCGATCGTGCGCAGCCGCCGCTTCTCGGCATTCTCGTGGACGCTCGGGGCGACGCCGTGCGCGGAGAAGACGACCATCTCGCCCTTCGGAACCTCGGTCTCCTGCTCGACGAAGATCGCACCCCGCTTCTCGAGCTCGTGCACCACGTGCTTGTTGTGGACGATCTCCTTGCGGACGTAGATCGGCTCGCCGTAGAGGTCGAGCGCATGCTCGACCGTCTGCACGGCGCGATCGACGCCCGCGCAGTAGCCGCGCGGCGCCGCGAGCAGGACCCGGGAAGGGCCCGCGTCCGTGCGAGGGTGCTCCGAAGGAGCAACCAATCTTGTGGAGGAGGTGGACTGCACGCCCAATCGAAGGGTAGCGGCAGCGGTTTCGCATCGAGAAGCTAGGCTAGGCGCGAGGGTGCTTTGCATGTGAGGGCGCTCCGAGAGGAGCAACCCGTTTGATGGTGGAGGAGCAACCCGTCTACCGATGGCACAGGGACACATGGACAGGCTGACTTCGATCGACGCCTCGTTCTTGACGAACGAGACGTCGAACGCGCACATGCACGTGGGCGCGATCCTGATCTTCGAGGGGCCCCCGCCCGCGTACAGCGACTTCCTCGACCACGTGCGAAGCCGGCTGCACCTCGTGCCGCGCTTCCGCCAGAAGCTCGCCTTCCCGCCGGTCGAGACCGGCAGGCCCTTCTGGGTCGACGACCCGAACTTCAACCTCGCCTACCACGTGCGCCACTCCGCCCTCCCGGCTCCCGGCTCCGAGGAGCAGCTCCGCAACATCGCCGGCCGGCTCTTCTCGCAGGCGCTCGACCGCTCCAAGCCCCTCTGGGAGCTGTGGCTGGTCCAGGGGCTCGAGCGGAACCGGTTCGCCCTCGTCACCAAGACCCACCACGCCCTCGTCGACGGCGTCGCGGGCGTGGACATCGCGACCGTCCTCTTCGACCTCAAGCCGGTTCCTGAGCCGATCGAGCCCGACCGCGACTGGGTGCCCCAGCCGCCTCCCAGCTCCGCCGAGCTGGCCGCGCGCGGGGTCGCCGAGCTGGGCGAGACGCCCTTGAAGCTGACCCGGCGCGCGATCCGTGCTGCGACCCACCCCACGCGGACGACCCGCAAGGTCCTGGAGGCCGGCGAGGCCCTGGCGGAGGTCGCCTGGAACTTCACCAATCCCGCCCCCGAGGTTCCCCTCAACACGGAGATCGGCTCCCACCGCCGCTTCGCCTGGACCAGGGCCGAGCTCGGCGAGTTCAAGCGGATCAAGGACGCCCTCGGCGGCACCGTCAACGACGTCGTCCTCACCGTGGTGAGCGGCGCGCTGCGCAGCTGGCTGCGGAGCCGAGGTGTGAAGACCGAGGGTCTCGAGCTGCGCGCCCTCGTCCCCGTCTCGATCCGGGCCGAGGACGAGCACGGCCAGCTCGGCAACCGGATCGCCGCGATGCGGGGGCCGCTGCCCGTCTACATCGAGGACCCGGTGAAGCGCCTGGACGCCGTTCGCCGCGCGATGGACGGCCTCAAGGAGTCGAAGCAGGCGCTCGGTGCCGAGGTGATCTCACGCTTCAACGACTTCGCGCCGCCGACCCTGCTCGCGCAGGCCTCGCGGATCAACTTCTCCACCACGCTCTTCAACCTGATCGTCACCAACGTCCCCGGCCCGCAGATCCCGCTCTACGTGCTGGGGCGCGAGCTGCAGGATGTCTTCCCGGTCGCCTTCCTGCCGGAGAACCACGCCCTCGCGATCGCGATCATGTCCTACAACGGCGGCATCGACTTCGGCCTGCTCGGCGACTACGACGCGATGGAGGACATCGAGATGCTCGCCACGGGCATCTCGGAGGCGCTCGCCGACCTGCTCGCCGCCGCTGAGGCGGCTGAGGCTCGTGCGCAGGCCGAGATCGCCTCGCGCGCCGACCTGCCGAACTAGCGCAGCTTCGGCTCAGGCGTCGCGGCCCGGGTCCTCACCTTCGCCTGCCTGATGTCCGCGGCGGCGATCAAGCCGCCGCCAGCTCGAGGCCGAAGGTAGGTTGCCCTACGTCACCTGCACCTGCTCGCGCTGACGGCGCGCCAGGGCGTCGATCGTCACGGCGGCGAGCAGCACGCCGCCGGTGATCATGTACTTGACGTCGGAGCTCAGCCCCAGCAGGTCCATGCCGTTCGAGATCGAGCCGATCACGACGGCGCCGAGCAGCGCCGACCAGACCGAGCCGCGGCCCCCGAACAGGCTGGTGCCCGCGATCACCGGTCCGGCGATCGCGAAGAGCAGGATGTCGCCCGATCCGGAAGCCTGGTTCACGGCGATCAGCCTGGACGCGGCCAGGATCCCGCCGGCCGCGGCCATCGTCGAGGCGATCGTGAAGACCGCGATCCGGCGTCCGCCTACCGCCAGCGCGCCCTACCGGGCTCGCAAAGACTGCAGCGCCCCCTTGTCTCTAAGAAAGACGAACGGCCCCTGGGGGAGGGGCCGTCCGCTGGACCCGGACAAGGCGCCAAACGCCCTGCCTTGCCTTGTCCCGCCGAGTCCTTCCCTTACCCCGATTCGCTCCGCTAGGAACGCTCTGTCACTTAGCTGTAACGCGGACTGCGATCGGGTTGCAGTTTGGGTTGCAGTCGACGATTCGCCGTCGCCGTAATCCGCAAAGCCAAGCCGATTAGTACCCCAGAGCGAACTTGGCGTCCTCGCTCATCATCTCCGGCGACCACGGCGGGTCGAAGACCATCTTCGGGTGGACCTTCTCGATCCCCTGGAGCTGGCCGACGAACTCGCGCATCTGCTCCGAGACCTGCGGCCCGATCGGGCAGGCCGGAGTCGTCAGCGTGAAGGTGATATAGGCCTCGCCGTCCTCGATCTCGACGTCGTAGACGAGGCCGAGGCTGACGAAGTCGAGGCCGAGCTCGGGATCGATGACCTCCTCGAGCGCCTCGTAGATGTCCTCTTCGGTCGCGGTCTCTGTCGCCATCTCAGCGTTGTGCCTGTTCGCGGTTCATCTCAAACAAGGATACGGGGGTCGCTCCCCGAGCCTGCCGAATCGGCTCCGTGGGTAGCCTTCCCTGCCGTGTTCTGGCTCGTCCTGATCTTCATCCTCGTGCCGATCGCGGAGCTCTACGTGATCATCCAGGTGGGCGCGGCGATCGGCGTGGTTCCGACCCTGGCGCTGTTGCTGCTCGACGCGCTGGTCGGCTCGATGCTGCTGCGCCACCAGGGCCGGGCGGCCTGGGTGCGCTTCAACCGGGCGATCGCCGAGAACCGCCTTCCGCACAAGGAGGTCTTCGACGGGGTCCTGGTGATCTTCGGCGGGGCCCTGCTGCTCACTCCGGGGTTCCTCACCGACATCCTCGGGCTGTTCCTGCTGATCCCGCCGACCCGGGCGATCGTGCGCGCGTTCGCGGCGCGCACCGTCCGGCGACGACTGGCTCTGGGGGGCGGCGCGACGACCTGGGCCTTCGGCCGCGGGCGGAGGCCGCCTCGCCGCCGTCCGGCGCCGGGTGGCCCGCCGCCCGGCGGGCCGGGACCTGGGAGCGGCCCCGCCGGGGGGCCGACGCCAGAGGAGGGGTTCAGATGGGAGCAGCCGGTGGGTCCACGGCGGGGCGGCTCCCGTCCCGATGACATCGAGGGCACCGGCCACGAGATCCACGACGAGGACGAGCTGCCGCCCGGCCGCGAGCCCTTCGGCGGATGAGCGAAGCCGGTCGGGCTGGGCTGGTGAGCGGATTCGGCGACGCCGCTGCCGGGTTCGGCGGGCTCGCCTGGGAGATCGGCGAGCCGGGCGCGTTGCTGCTCAGCCGCGGTCAGGCGCGCCCCGCCACCTTCGCAATCGAGCAGGGCGGCGACGCGGCGACGCTCGCGATCAGCGCGGGCGATGACACCGTCGAGGCCACGCTCATCGCCCGCTCCGCGGAGCTCGCGCTCACGGACGGCCCCACGGTCACCCCCTGCTCCGCCGAGGTGCGCTCGGTGGGCGGCAACCAGACCTTCCGCTGCTTCGGCGGGATCGCCCGCTGGAGCGGTGACCCGCTCGAGGGCGCCGCGGTCTTCCGGCAGCTGATGGTCGAGGCT
>DATGDO010000199.1:0-3079 GCA_035310805.1 Solirubrobacterales bacterium | reverse complement strand
ATGGCGATCGCGAAGACCCCATCGCTGAAGGCTTCGAGGCGGTTGGTGCTCACGGCCTTGCCATCAATCGGGTCGCGCTTACGCGCGCCCTTGCATCTACGCGCGCCCTCGCATCAGGCGTGGATGGCCCAGCCGTCGACGGCGCGGGCCGCGTCGAGCACCGCCTCCGACATGGTCGGGTGAGGATGGACGATCCGCTCCAGCTCCGGATAGCCGCCCTCGAGCGCGATCACGTTGACGAACTCGCTGATCATGTCGCAGGCGATGTTGCCGACGATGTGGGCGCCGAGGATCTCGCCGTACTCGGGGTCACCGACGATCTTGACCAGACCGGCCCGGTCGTCGTAGACCACCGAGGCGCCGGCCCCGCCCAGCTTGAACTTGCCCACTTTGATCTGGCGACCGGTCTGCTTGGCCTCCTCCTCCGTCATCCCGACGCTCGCCACCTGCGGATGGCAGAAGGTCGCACCCGGGACGAGGTCGACGTTCATCGCCTCGGTCGGGTGACCGGCGGCGGTCTCGACCGCGATCACTCCCTCCTCGGAGGCCTTGTGCGCCAGGGCCGGGCCTCGCACCAGGTCGCCGATGGCGTAGATCCCCTCTGCGGAGCTGCGCTGATAGGAGTCGACCTCGATCTGACCGCGATCGTTGGTCTTGACGTCGGCGGCGTCCAGGTTGAGCGGCTCGGTGTCCGGCTTGCGTCCTCCGGCGATCACCAGATAGTCGGCCTTCACCTCCTTCTCGCCGGCCCTCACCCTGACCCCGGACTTCTGCTCCTCGACTCCCTCCACCTTGGTGCCCAGCATCACCTCGATGCCGTCCTTCTTGAACTGGCGCTCGACGACCCGCGCCATGTCCTTGTCCTCGAGCGGCAGGACCTGGTCGAGCATCTCGACGAGGGTGACGTCGACGCCCATGCGGGCGTATCCGGAGGCGATCTCGGAGCCGGACGCCCCAGCTCCCGCGACCACCAGCGCCTTCGGCATGGAGTCGAGTGACCAGGCCCCCCAGGTGTCTATGACCCGGTCGGAGAAGTCGATGCCCGGGATCGGCATGGCCACCGAACCCGTGGCGAGCACGATCGCCTTCCCCCGATGTTCGTCCGAGCCGAGCTTGACCTTCCCGTCGCCCGCCAGGGACCCCTCGCCCTGGAGGAAATCCACCTTGTTCTTCTTCCAGAGCATCTGGACGCCGTCCTCGAGCGTCTTGGAGACCTTCTCGCGGCGCGCCTGGACGGCCTTCCAGTCGATCGAGGTGCCGTTTGCCTTCACCCCGAGCTCGGCCCCGTCCTCGCTGACCTGGGCGAACACCTCGGCGGTGTGCAGCACGGTCTTGGCCGGTATGCAGGCGTAGTTGAGGCAGCGACCGCCGGCCTTGTCACGGTCGATGACCGCCGTCCTCTGGCCGAGCTGGGCTGCCCGGATCGCGGCCACGTAACCCCCCGGTCCGCCTCCGATCACGATCACGTCGTACTCGGCCATCGGCCTTCGACTCTATAGGAGCGCGGATTTCGGCCGGATAGGAGCGGGGATTTCGGCCGGACTCCTCCGGCGAACCGAGTGAACGCCAACCGAGATAGCCGATCCGGCGGCCCCTAGATCTCATCGGGCGGGCTCGGCATCTGGATCCGGGCCATTGCGCGAACCATGAAGTAGAAGAGGGTGCCCGAGCCGAGCAGGAGCAGGGTCGTACCGATCGCCTGCAGGACTGAGTTGACCACTACCAGTCCGAACGCGCTGGCGAGCATCATCAGCAGGAGCACGGTCTGGAAGCCGAGAACCGCCCAGTAGCGGGCTCGCCACATGCCGATCGCCATGGCCCAGAGGACGACGGCGAACAGGAAGAGCGGCGCCGGCCTGGTGGTTGCGTCCCCCGTGCTGACCCCCGCCAGCGCGAGCACGCCCTGGACGCTGATCGCAATCGCCAGCAGCGTCGAGACGACCGCCCCGACGGTGACCGCCCGAGGGCGCTCGCCCCGCTCGAGTGGCACGAGCTTCGCGCGGGCCTCGGCATTGCGCTCCTCGTAGCGGCGGGCCATCCTCTCCTGGAACGTCTCCTGCCGAGATGCATCGCCGTTGGCGTCTCCGGGCGCGGCCACCTGCTCGCCCATGCGTGGGGACACCGTCTCTGCCGAGCGGCGCTTGCGCTTCTGGCGCCCGGCGCGCTTTCGGTCCCGGGCACCCGCCATGACTAGACGGGTCGCTCCTCGGCTTCGCCTGCGGAGCGCCCTCGCATCGATTCGGCCCGCGCGGAGGGGTCGACGGCGCCGAAGAGCCGCATTGCCGCGAAGCGCGGGTCCTCGGCGTCCCGGATCGCCCGGACGACGCAGATCCGCTCGGCACCCGCCGAGACCACCTCCGCCACGTTGTCGCCGTCGATCCCTCCGATCGCGAACCAGGGCCGCCCGGCGATCTTGGCGGCCTCGCGAATCAGCTCGAGCCCGGTCGCCGGCCGTCCCGCCTTGGTGGGCGTCTCCCAGATCGGACCGACGCTGGTGTAGTCGACCGGAGCCCCGGCGGCTGCCTCGATCTGCTCGCGGCTATGCGTGGAGAGGCCGATGATCGCGTCCGGCCCCATGATCCGACGAGCCTCGGCGGGATCCATGTCGTCCTGTCCGAGGTGGACGCCGTCGGCGCGCAGCTCGAGGGCGAGGTGGGGATCGTCGTTGACGATGAAGAGCGCGCCGTAGGTGTCGGCGAGGCGGCGGAAGGTGTGCCCGGAGCGCTCGATCACGTTCCGGGGATGCTCGCGGTCGCGGAGCTCGATCATTCCGACCCCAGTGCTCATTGCGGCGTTCAAAAGGGCCTCGGGGTCGCGGCCATGTGGCCGCGCGTCGCAGACGAAGTAGAGCCGGGCCCATCGCAGCCGCTGGCGCCGCAGCTCGCCGATGGCCTCAGGCGGTGTGAGATGAGTGGTGCCTGGTGCGGCGTCGGTCACTTCACGCGCAGCGTAGATCACCGTCGATCGGTGTCTCCCTCGGCTGTGCCGCGGGGCGCACTCGCATCACGGCTACGATTGTCATGCAACGGGAGCCCACCAAGGGCTGAGAGGGCGGCTGAAGCGCCGCCGACCGTCTGAA
>DATGDO010000198.1:0-16856 GCA_035310805.1 Solirubrobacterales bacterium | reverse complement strand
GCCCCAGGCCATTGAGCTCCGCGGCGAGCGGCTCGTCCTCCGAGCGGTCGATCTTGTTCGCGGCGACCACCACCGGCCGCCCTGAGCGGCGCAGGAGATCGGCGAGCTCGGCGTCGCCGGGGCCCAGCCCTGCGCGGGCGTCGACGACGATCAGGATCACCTCCGCGTCCTCGATCGCCGCGCGGGCCTGAGACTGCACGGCGCGGGCCAGCTCGTCAGCGTCGGCGAGATCCACTCCACCGGTGTCGATCAGATCGAAGCTGAGGCCGTTCCACTCGCACTCGAGCGCCCTTCGATCCCTGGTCACACCCGGCTCGGCGTCGGTCACCGCCTCGCGGCCCCCCGCCAGGCGGTTGACGAGAGTGCTCTTCCCCGCATTCGGGAAGCCCACGACCGCCACAGCCGGGCGACGCCGGACGGCTCGGGCGGGCGCGCTCGAACGAGGACCGTACGCCTCCATCAGGCGATCCCCCGCTCGCGGGCCAGACCCGCGATTCGCTCCACCACCTGGTCGACGGTGAGATCGGTGGTGTCGACGGCGACGGA
Source organism: Solirubrobacterales bacterium (assembly GCA_035310805.1). GTDB lineage: Bacteria > Actinomycetota > Thermoleophilia > Solirubrobacterales > 70-9 > DASUPK01. The sequence continues at coordinate 16,310 of DATGDO010000198.1, read as the reverse complement.
GTCGTCTGCTGCACGCAGGGCGCCGTGTTCCCTGCTGGTGTCGCGCCGGTCCCGGTCCTCGATCGCCTCGCTCACCGCGTCGACCGACTCGCCGGTCTGGGCGGCGCGGCGCCGCGCGCGCTCCACCGCGCTCGCGGTCAGAAAGACCTTGAGGGGCGCATCGGGGCTGACGACGGTGCCGATGTCGCGCCCCTCCGCGACGTAGTTCCCCGCCGCGATCAGCTCCCGCTGCCGCTTCACCATCGCCTGGCGCACCTGCGGGTGCACGGAGACCCTGGACGCGGCGACCGTCACCTCGGGAGAGCGGATCCTGCCGCCCACGGGCTCCCCGTCGAGGCTGATCGAGCCGCCGTCGAAGCCGATTCCGAGCCTCCAGGCCATCTCCCCGAGACGCTCGCCGTCGTCGAGATCCATATGACGGTCGAGCGCCGCCAGGGCCACGCAGCGGTACATCGCCCCGGAGTCGAGGTAGGTGAAGCCGAGGGACTTCGCGACGCCCTGGGCCACGGTTGACTTGCCGGCCCCGGCCGGGCCGTCGATCGCGATCACCATCACTAAACGGGTTGCTCCTCAGCTTCGCTTCCGGAGCACCCTCGCACAAAGCGTACGGTTTCCCCCGCACAGCGACTGCGTTCGGGCGGACGCAAGCGCTCGCCCGGCTGCTCTGGATATAGAGTGCCGCTTGACCATGGAGAGCTGGAACATCAACGAGCTTGAGATCGAGCCACATCAGCCTCAGGTCCTCGAGTCCGAGTCCGAGGGCCGGGCGATCGTCATCAACCTGCCCAAGGGGGAGCAGCTGCAGGAGCATCAGGTCCATGAGCGTGCCTGGATCCTGGTGGTCGACGGCAACGTGGAGATCAACACCCCTGATGGCAAGTGGGCCGCGGGGGGTCCCGGGCTGCTGGCCGTCTTCGATCCCGCCGAGCGCCACGAGGTTCAGGCGGTCGAGGACTCCCGGATCCTGCTGGTGCTCTCACCGTGGCCGGGCGACGGGCACCCGTCGCAGCGCGCCGGCTAGGCGATCAGCGAGCGCAGGTCCCGCTCGAAGCGCGGGTAGCTGACCGCGACCGCATCGAAGCCCTCGACCTCGACGCCCTCCCGGGAGGCGAGCCCTGCGATCGCCCCCACCATCGCAAGGCGGTGATCCCCGCGTGCCTCGAGCGTCCCGCCCCGCAAGCCGCCCGTGCCGGTCACCGCGAAGCCATCGGGCCGGGCCTCGATCTCCGCTCCGAGGGCCGAGAGGCCCTCGACGACGCCGGAGATGCGGTCCGACTCCTTCGCCCGCAGCTCGGCGGCCCCGCCGACTACGGTCTCGCCCTCGGCGAAGCAGCCGAGCAGCGCGACCAGCGGCAGCTCGTCGATCGCGCCCGGCACGTCCTCGGCCGTGATCTCCGCCCCGCGCAGCTCGGCGCTGCGCACTTGGAGCGCGGCGATCGGCTCCGGGCCCGGCTCACGGATCTCGTGCACCGTCATCGCTCGCCCCCCCTCGTGGACTCCGCCCATCTCCACGCCCATCCGCGAGAGGATCGAGAGCAGTCCGATCCGGCCGCGGTTGATGCCGACCTCGCGGAGCGAGATCTCGCTTCCGGGAACGAGGAGGCCGGCCACGACGAGGAACGCCGCGGAGGAGAAGTCCCCCGGCACGGGCACATCCCCCGCCTCCAGGCGCTCCGCGGGCTCGATCGTCAGGCTCTGCCCATCGCGGCGAATCGTCGCCCCCATCGCGGCCAGCATCCGCTCCGTGTGGTCGCGAGTGGGGAGCGGCTCGCGCACGGTCGTCTCCTCGCCCGCGAGCAGTCCCGCGAGCAGGACGCACGACTTGACCTGCGCGCTCGCGACCGGCATCTCGTAATCGATGCCCCGCAGGCTCGCGCCGCGAATCCTGAGCGGCGGAAGGCGCCCCTCGCGGCACTCGACATCCGCGCCCATCAGTCGCAGGGGCTCGGCGATCCGATCGACGGGCCGCCCCCTGATCGACTCGTCGCCGTCCAGGGTCCACTTCCCGCCCTCCTGCCCCGCCAGCCAGCCCGGCATGATCCTCAGGAGCGTCCCGGCATTGCCGACATCGATCTCGGCGGGACGCGGGCCGCGCAGCCCGATTCCCTCGATCTCGACGAAGAAGCCGCCGCGGTCGTCGGTCTCGCCCTCGCGGACTTCGGCCCCGACCGCGGCGACCGCGCGAAGTGTCGCCCGGGTGTCCTCGGAGTCCAGGTAGCCGGTGATCCGCGTAGGACCGTCCGCCATCGCCCCGATCAGCGCCGCCCTGTGGGTCACGGACTTGTCGGGTGGCGGGCGCAGCTTTCCCCGCAGCGGCCCGGCTGGATCGAACCGCGTCATTCCGCTCGCGAGACGTCGTGGCCGAGGTCGCGCACGAGGCGCTCGGCGCGCTCGGCCTCGTCGTCGCCCGCGATGTAGAGCGAGATCGCCCCGGAGGTCATGTCTGCTGCCGGGTAGAGGGCCATGTCCTCGATGTTGACGCCGGCGCGGCCGAGCTCGAGCGCGACCTCGGCGACGATCCCGGGCCGATTCGGCACCCTGACGCGGAGCTCGTGGAGCGGCCCGCCGGCGATCTCGGTCTCGATCAGCTCGCGCCGCCGCCTCCCGGCCTCCTCGTGCCAAGCGGCGACGGCGTTTCGCTCGCCGGTGCGAAGGAGCTCGGCCGCCTCGCCGAGACGTGCGATCGCCCCGTCGATCTCCGCCGCGACGGCCTCCCGGTTGCCGGCGAAGATGTCCCCCCAGATCGCCGGGTTCGCGCCGGCGACCCGGGTGGCGTCGCGGAAGCTCGGGCCGACCTCGGGGAGGTGCTCCGCCTCCTCGCTGAGCGCCGTCGTGGCCTGGTTGACGAGAACATTGGCGAGCACATGCGGCAGGTGGCTGATCGTCGCCATCAGGCGGTCGTGGGTCTCCGCCTCGATCGCCTGGGGCCTCGCGCCCATCTCGGAGATGGCTCGCTGCACGCGGTCGTAGAGCATCCCCCCGGTCCGCTCGGTCGGGGTGAGGTACCAGCGCGCGCCGTCGAAGAGGTCCGCGTGCGCGTTCTCCACCCCGGACGTCTCGGCCCCGGCGAGGGGATGACCGCCGATGAAACGGCTGTCGGAGCCGAGGGCGGCGATCACGTCTCGCTTCACCGAGCCGACATCGGTCACCGCGCAGTCCTCGGCGGCCGCACCGAGGGCCTCGGCCGCCAGGCCGGGCAGCGCCATCACCGGCGCCGCGCAGAAGACCAGACCCGCCCCCTCCACGGCCGCCGCGACGCTCTCATGAGCGGAGTCGATCGCGCCGAGCTCCTCGGCCCGGCCGAGCAGCTCCCGGTCGGAGTCGAACCCGGCGACCTCGGCACCGAGTCTGGCGCGGGCGGCGAGCCCGATCGATCCGCCGATCAGGCCAACGCCGAGGACGGCGACCTTCATCTAAGAGGCTTCTTCGCGCCGCTTTCGCACCGCCGAGGCCAGCCTGTCGAGAGCCAGCACGGTGGTGTCCCAGTCGATGCAGGCGTCGGTGATCGACTGGCCGTAGACCAGCGGGGCGTCCGAGGCGAGGTCCTGGCGCCCGGCGACCAGGAACGATTCCATCATCACGCCGACGATCGCCCCGTTGCCGGCGGCGAGCTGCTCCGCGATCTCGCTGATGACCTGCGGCTGGCGCTCGTGGTCCTTGCCGCTGTTGTCGTGCGAGGCGTCGATCACGATCCGCTCCGGGAGCGCAGCGTCGCGCAGCCGCTCCAGCGCCCCGGCGACGCTCTCGGCGTCGTAGTTGGGAGCGCCCCTGCCGCCGCGCAGGATCACGTGGCAGTCGGGATTGCCCTCGGTGTAGAGGATGGCCGGGGTCCCGCTGACATCCACACCTGCGAACGCGTGCGGGCCCGCAGCGGCCCGCACGGCGTCGACCGCGAGCTTGATGCTGCCCGACGTCCCGTTCTTGAAGCCGACGGGCATCGAGAGACCGGAGGCGAGCTGGCGGTGGATCTGGCTCTCGGTCGTGCGGGCGCCGATCGCCCCCCAGGCGACCACGTCCGAGATGTACTGCGGCGTGATCGGGTCGAGGAACTCGCAGCCGATCGCCAGTCCGAGGTCCGTCACCTCCAGCAGCAGCCGGCGGGCGGTGTGCAGGCCGTAGTTGACGTCGCGCGAGCCATCCAGGTGCGGGTCGTTGATCAGGCCCTTCCAGCCGGTCGTCGTGCGCGGCTTCTCGAAGTAGACACGCATCGCGACGCAGAGGTGGTCGCGCAGCTCCTGCGCCCGTGCCGCGAGCCGCCCGGCGTAGTCCAGCGCCGCCTCGGGGTCGTGCACGCTGCAGGGCCCGACCACCACGAGGAGGCGATCATCCTCGCGGTCGAGGACGGACTTGACCTCGGCGCGATGGTCGAGCACGGCGTCCTCCCGCTCCGTGCCGAGCGGCAGGTCATCCAGGATCTCCGCCGGGGAGACAAGCTCGACGACGCGCTCGATCCGCTGGTCCCGAACGCGGTCGGAGTGCTTTCTGGGAAGCTCCTTCATCTCGAAATTCATCCTGTCGGTCCTTCTTTCTACTGGTCTGTCGATTTCTTGGGCACGGCAAGGGGACCGTGGGAGGCGGCGCCCGGCGGGTGGAGATCTGCGTCGGCGGCTACTGGCAGCCGCGGGCCGGACGCCTAGCTAAATCGCCAAAAGTAGAAATAGGCACGCGTGCGAGCCGCGTTGCGGCTCGAGGGAGAGGAGGTGTGCGCGCCGTGCTGCATCTGCGGACATTGAAGCAGACGCGAACTGCGGGGTCGAAATCTCAGCCCCGCAGCTCGCCGAGCGCGCTCAGGAAGCGCTCGTTCTCCGCGCGGATCCCGTAGGAGACTCGAATGCAGCCGGGCCCGCCCAGGGGCGTGCCCGCGCGGACGGCGACGCCCGACTTGGCGAGCGCCTCGACCACCTCGGCCTCGTCGAGGTCGCCGAGCGGCACCCAGGAGAAGTTCGCCTGAGAGTCGGGCGGCTCGAAGCCAAGCTCGCGAAGGCCCTCCTCGACGAAGACCCGCTCGACCACGTTCGTCTCGACTCGGTCGGCGACGTCGTCCTGATGGCGGATCGCCTCGGTGGCGGCAGCCTGGGCGATCGTGTTGACGCTGAAGGGCTGACGGACGGCGTCAACGGCGGCGCGAAACTGCGGCGAGCAGAGCGCGTACCCGACCCGCAGGCCGGCGAGGCCGTAGCACTTGCTGAAGGTCCTCAGCAGGACGAGGTTGTGATGCTCCGGGAGCAGGTCGAGCGTCGCGTCCGGGTCGTCGACGGTCTGGTACTCGATGTAGGCCTCGTCGACGATCACGGTGACCCGGTCGGGGACGCTCTCCAGGAAGGCGCCGATCCGCTCCGCCGGCAGGTGGGTCCCGGTCGGGTTGTTGGGGTTGTTGACGATCAGCAGCTGCGTCGCCGCCGTCACCTCCTCGAGCATCGCCTCGAGGTCGTGGACATATGCCTCGGCCAGCGGCACGCGGATCTCCCGCGCGCCGGAGAGGGCCGGCAGGTGCGGGTAGATCGAGAAGGAGGGCCAGGCGTAGAGGATCTCGTCGCCAGGCTCGCAGAGGGCCAGCGCCGAAGCCAACAGGATCTCGCAGGAGCCGTTCGACACGGCGATCCGAGCCGGATCGGTGTCACAGCGGTCCGCGATCTCGCGGCGCAGGGCGCGCGCCCCAGGATCGGGATACCGGTTGACGTCGGCTGCGGCCCGGGCGATCGCGTCGACGACCGCAGGGTGCGGTGGGAAGGGAGACTCGTTCGAGGCGAGCTTGACCGCGTCGGCGGTCTCGGAGCGCGCCCTGGCGTCGTCCAGCGACGTACCCGGCTCGTAGTGCGGGATCCGCGCCAGCTTGTCGGCGAATGTGACGGTCACGAGGAGCCCATTGTGATGGATCGCCTCATCCTGATCGCGGGCTCCCCGCTGCGGGCGTGGATCTTCTCGCCGCCATCGGCCCGCCAGCCATGGCGCTCGTAGAAGGAGACCGCCCGCTCGTTCTGCTCGAACGTCCAGAGCACGGCCTCGGCGTAGGGCAGGCCGCCCAGCCGCTCGAGGGCGGCTCCCATCAGCGCGTTCCCGGTTCCCTCGCCCCAGTGAGCCGGGTCCACGTACATGGCGCCCAGCTCGGCGACCTCGGGCCCCATGCCGGACTCGCGCGTCGGGGCCGCCACATAGCAGTAGCCGGCGAAGTCGCCGTCGACCTCCGCGACGTAGGTGAAGGCGTCCCCCTCCGGGCGGCGAAGGCCGACCCCGATCTCGTGCCGCCAGCGCTCGATCGGGAGGTTCGCGAGCTTCTCCGGGCTGACGATCCCCCGGTAGGCCTCGCGCCAGCCCGCGGCGGTCACCGAGACGATCGCCTCGGCGTCCTCCGGAGTCGCCTCGCGGATCTCGAGCGCTATTGCGCCGCCTTCAGGTCGGAGCGAAGCTCCTGGGCCTCGCCGAGGTAGGTATGCGTCGGGGTGTGGTCCGCGGGCGCGTGGTAGTGAACCAGCGCGCGGATCACCGAGGGCATCGCCCCGGGCACGTCGATCTCCTGGGCGCAGAGGAGCGGGACCCGGTCCAGGCCGAGCTTGCGGGCGGCGACCGCGGGGAACTCGGCGTTCAGGTCGTGCGTCGAGGTGAAGATGCAGCTCACTATCCGGTCGACCGAGAGGCCGTTGCGGGTGATCAGCTCGCGCAACAGCTCCTCGGTCGCCTCGACGATCGTTTCCGGATTGTTGCTGCGCGATTTGGTGGCGCCGCGCACTGCCCACAGTCGGAGGTCCTCGTTCATGGCGCGGAATCTTCCCAGAGGGCGGCGACCTCCCCGACCTCGAGCCTCCTCGCCTCGCCGCGACGGAGGTCGCCGATCCCGAGTGAGCCGATCCGGATCCGGGTCAGCGACTCGACCTGGTTGCCGACGGCCTCCGCCATCCGCCGGATCTGCCGCTTGCGCCCCTCGCGGATCGTCACCTCGATCTCGCTCTCGCCTCGGCGAGACACCTCGGCGGGGGCGGTCGGGCCGTCGTCCAGTCGAACTCCGCGCCGCAGCCGATCGAGGTCGCGATCGGAGGGCGGGCGGGCCAGCCGCACCCGGTAGGTCTTCCGGACCCCGTAGCGGGGGTGCGTGAGGCGGTTGGCAAGCTCGCCGTCGTTGGTGAGCAGGATCAGTCCGGTCGAGTCGGCGTCCAGCCGGCCGACGGGATAGAGACGGCGGTCGGAATCGACCAGGTCCGTGACGGCGCGCCGCCTGCCCGGTTCCCGGGCGGTGGAAACGACGCCGGCGGGCTTGTTGAGGGCCCAGACCTCGCGCGACTCGGGCGCGACGGGTCGGCCGTTCACCGACACAGCCATTCCCTCGGTGACGTCCCGGGCCGGGTCCATCACCACCTCGCCGCCGACCCGGACCTTGCCGGCGGCGATCAGCTCCTCGGCGGCGCGCCGCGAGGCAACGCCGGCATGGGCGAGGTACTTGGCGAGCCTCACGCCGAGATTGAAGCCCAGCGAGCGGAGGAGCGACCCGCCGGGCCGCTCCTCCGCCGCCCCGCTAGGCCGTCGCCGGAGCTGGTGCTTCCTTCACGGCGAGCCTGATTCCATGGATGCTCACGACCAGGAACCAGAGCGGGCCGATGAAGAACTCGACCCAGAAGACCGGCGTGAAGAAGAGCACACCGAGGACGACGCTGACCCAGGCCAGCCACTTCGGCAGGGCGCCGTGGCGCACCGCCGAGATCCCGGTTGCGAGGATCAAGGTCCCCATACCGACCGGGAAGAAGAAGAACATGTCGAAGTCGATCCCGTTGATCGCCTGCAAGGCGATCGGATTGATGTTGTCGGCCAGGTCGGCAAGGGACAGGTGGATCGACCCCGAGACCGCGGCGCCGGCCGAGAACACGACCGCTGCGCCGAACACGACCGCCGAGAGGATCCCATCCGGCCCCTCGGCGTCCCTCAGCAGCCTGCGCAGCCATCCGCCGAAATAGAGGATGAAGACCGCGGCGAAGAGGATCAGGATCGATCCGACGCTCTCTCTCGTGCTGTTGTCGTTGTAGTGATTGGCGATCTCCTGAGCTGTCTTGTCGGTCGCGTCCTGACCTTGGCCGATCAGGATCGTGATCGCGATGACCAGCGCCACGAAGATCACGCCCGTGAAAGGCGGGAACCACCTGCTGATCTTTCCCATGTTCTCTCCTATTCCCCCCTACTTGCCGTCCGCCGGTCGGCGGAGCGGCGGCAGTCTCTCACCGGTGTCCGATGCCGACAAGCGACATCGGTCACAGATCGCCTGCCGTCAGCAGCTGCCGAGCCTGGTGAGGTCGGACCGGTACGTCTGCATGTCCGCGTGGGTCCAGTCGCCGTGGGTCTGGCCCCGAAAGCGCGGATCGAGCTCCCTGTAGAACGGCGAGGAGAGGCTCTCGTTGTGGCCGATCACGTCGTTGACGGAGATGCCGAAGCGGCAGCGAAGCCACTGGACGAGCTGCAGCGAGCCGTTGAGCTGCGCCGGACGCCTGAGGATGTCCTGGTCGGAGAAGCCGACGTGCTCGACGCCGATCGCGGTCCAGTTGAGCCCCACCGTGTGCCTGCAGCGGATCGTCGGCGGGACGAGCTTGTAGGCCGCGCCGGATGCCGCCACGGCGAAATGCGAGCAGACGTTGGGCAGCTCGTGGAACTCGACGTCGGGCCGGTCCGAGGCGAAGGTGTTGAAGATCGAGCTGATGCTGCCTGCCGCGGCGTAGTGGATGACGATCACCTTCGGGTTGTTGAGGCGCCACTTGAACTGGCCGTAGTGGCGCTTGGAGTAGGCGGCCATCTCCCGCTTGCGCTTCTTCGGATATGGGATCAGCCTCTTGTGGATCGGCGGCTTCGTCGCGGCGGCCGTGGAGGCCGCCGGAGGCGCTGCCGCTCCCGTGCCGGAGCCCGCGCCCAGGACGGCGGCGATCGCGACCAGGGCGATCAGCAGGCGGCTCATCTCAGCGACCCTCGACGACGGCCAGCGCAGCGCGAGCCTCGCGAATGGCCGAGCCCGCGCTGATCCTGCCCCGGGGCATCTCGACCACGAAGGCGTCGCTGCCCGGGAAGGCGTGCATCTCCCAGCTGATCGCGGTCCCGTGCAGCCCCTTGCCCCTGCAGCTCGTGCGCATACCGACCAGCTTCGCGTATTCGGCCGCGATCGGCGGCCTGCCGCGGCAGGCCAGCACCGCGCCCCAGGGCTGGTGGTACCAGATCGACAGATCCGGCTGGATCCGCTGGGCGAAGGCCATCAAGGTCCTCGTCTCCGGCTCGGAGGCCGGCCTGGGACCCGGGTAGTAGCCGTTGGAATGGGGGACGTCGCCCTGCCATCGATAGGGGAAGTTTCGATTGAGGTCCACCCCGTGCGCGTTCTTGCGCGTGTGTGCGCTCAACCCGTCTGGGTTAACCGTGGGGATCACCCAGAGTTGCGTCCCCTGGAGCGCGGTCGGCAGGCTCGAGGCCCGCTCCTTGATCGCGTCGAGGATGCGAAGCCCCGCGCGCTCGTTCCCATGGATCACCCCGACGACCAGCGCGACCCGGTCGCCGGCGGGGTCCCCGATCTGGACCGCGGTGATCTCCCGCTTCTCAACGGACCGGCCGATCACGACCCGTTCGGTCGACTGCCCCGCCGATGGTCCGGCCGCCGCCTGCCCCGTTGTTCCCGCCGCGACCGCCGCCAGCGCCAGCCCCGCTGCCAGCGCGCCCCTCACTCGACCCTCTGCTCACCCGCCTTCAGCAGGCGCTCGCGCAGCTCGCGCTCGTCCTCCGGCGTCGGGTCGAACTGCGCCGGATCCGGAAGGGCGTCGAGGCCCGAGAGCCCGAAGAGCTTCTCGAACAACGCGGTGGTCCCGTAGGTGACCGCACCGAACTGCGTCCGCCCACGCTCCTCGATCATCCCGCGCTCGGTCAGGCTGGCCACCGCGGAGTCCGAGGAGACCCCGCGGATGCGGGCTACCTCGGGCCGCGAGACCGGCTGCAGGTAGGCCACGATCGCGAGCACCTCGGCCTGTGCCTGCGTGAGTGGCGGCGTACGGGGCCTGGCGAGAAGCCGGCGGGCGGCACCCTCCGCCTGCGGCACGGCCGCCAGCGCGTAGCCGCCGGCGACGCGTCGCAGCATGACGCCGCGCCCGTTCTGCTCGAGCCGGCGCTCCAGCCCTTCGATCGCTTCCGCGACCGCCTCCTCCTCGACCTCGATCGCCTCGGCGAGATCCGCCGCCGAAACCGGGTCAGGCGAGAGGAAGAGCAGCGCCTCGACCGTCTGTCCCAGGCCGTCCCCGCTCATTGCGCGTGCACCTCGATTCGCCCGAAGGTCTCCTTCTGCGTCCAGGTCGCCTCCCCGCGGCTGTAGAGCTCGAGCAGCGCGAACAGGGTGACCGCCTGCGTGAATCGGTCCTCCGCGCCGAAGGCCTCGTCGAAGTCCAGGGTCTTCCGAGCGCGAAGCAGCTCGCGCACCACGCTCATCCGGCGCTGGAGCGAGACCGTCGTGCGGATGTGATGGGTGTCGGGCGGCGGCGGGATCGTCAGCAGATCGCCGAGGGCAAGGCCGACGCGCTCGGGCTCGTAGACCTTGGTCGCGGCATCGAGGGCGGCACGCCTGAGCTCGGACGGCAGCGGCGCCGAGCGATAGAGAACACCGCCCTCGCGCTCGAGACGCTCGGAGAGCATCGCGGCCGCCTCGCTGTAGCGGCGGTACTCGAGCATCCGGCCGAGCAGCTCGTCCGCCGCCTCCTGCGGCCCGAGCTCCTCGATCCCCTCCTCGCTGGGCAGCAGCAGGCGTGACTTGAGCTCGCAGAGCGCCGCGATCAGGACCAGGAACTCCGTCACCGCCTCCAGGTCCAGCTCGCCGGACTCGCCCAGGTGGTCGATGTAGGCGATCACGATCTCGCCGAGCGGAACCTCGGAGAGCGAGATCTCCTCGCGGAGCAGGACCGCGAGCAGCAGGTCGAACGGTCCCTGGAAGACGTCGAGGTCGAGGTCCAGCTCGGAGACCGAGGTCACGCCGGGAACAGTAGAGACCCGACCGGAACAAACGGGCTGCACATTCGGCGGTCACGAAAACCCCCGCCGAGTCTCGGCCAACGAATCAGGCCGGGCCGACCCCGATCGCGGACCGCACCTCCGCGAGCGTCTCCGAGGCGATCGCGCGCGCCTTCTCGGCGCCCGCGCCGAGGGCCCGCTCGAGCGCGGCGTCGTCGGGGCGGAGCTCCTCGTAGCGCTCGCGAACGGGTGCGAGGAAGTCGACCAAGGCCTCGGCCACCGCCGCCTTGAAGTCGCCGTATCCCGACCCCTCGAACTCGTGCTCCACATCGTCCTCGGACGTTCCCCGCGCGACCGCGAGGATCTCGATCAGGTTCGCGATCCCCTCCTTGCCGTCGCCGCGCTTGACCTCGGAGCCGGAATCCGTGACGGCGCTCTTGATCTTCCGGGTCACGGTCTTCGGGTCGTCGAGCACCAGCAGCGTCCCCGACTCCGTGCCGCCCGTCGTCGACATCTTGCTGGTCGGCTCCTGGAGGTCCATGATCCGCGCGCCCACCTCCGGGATGCGGTGCTCGGGCTCCACCAGGACCGGTCCGAAGCGCTCGTTGAAGCGACGCGCGATCTCGCGCATCAGCTCGATGTGCTGGCGCTGGTCCTCGCCCACAGGCACCTCCTCTGCGCCGTAGGCGAGCACGTCAGCCGCCTGGAGCACCGGATAGAAGAAGAGCCCGGCGGAGACCAGTTCGCGCTGCTTCGCGGACTTCTCCTTGAACTGGTGCATCCGATTGAGGTCGCCGTGGGCGGTGAGGGCCGCGAGGTACCAGGTGAGCTCGGTGTGCTCGCGGACGTCGGACTGCCTGAAGAGGAGGCAGCGCTCGGGGTCGAGCCCGGCCGCGAGCAGAATCGCGGTCGTGTCGTAGAGGCTCTCCCGCAGCCTCCGGGGATCCCAGGGGACGGTGATCGCGTGCAGGTCGACGATGCAGTAGATCGCCGGATCGCCGCGGTCCTGCCCCTCGACGTACTGGCGGATCGCCCCGATGTAGTTGCCGAGGTGCTTCCTGCCGGTCGGCTGGATGCCGCTGAAGATGCGCACGGGCGCGGACTATAGGAAGGGCGCCCGCGGCGCGGTCAGACGGACTGGCCCGTCCAGGGCCCGACGCCGCTGACCTCTCCGGCGTCGTCCGGATCAGGCAGTCCGGCGGCGGCTCGCTGAGGCCCTCGCCCTCGATCGAGAGCTCCCGTCGGGATTGAGATGACCATGTGGGCGAGCCGGCCGGACTCGATCAGCTTCCGCCCTCTGGATGGAGGTCCGCCATCGCACGCCTACACCGGTTCCGCAACGGGCTCGCGCTCGTCGGCTCCCTCCAGGTGCTCGGGACTGTGCGCGCACTCTCCCGCCTGCGCAGCCAGGGGTGCCTCGTACCCCGGCACGCGACGTGGGTTGCGCAGGCCGATCCCCGCGATCACCCCGCCGATGATCATCAGCAGCCCGCCCGCTGCCACACCGAAGTGGAAGGCCTTGGTGGAGGCATCGCTGACGGCGCCATCGACTCGGCTCGCCTCGGCCGCCGGGAGCTCCGCCGTGTCGGCGGCCCCGAGCGGCTTCTGCTTGGCGTCGCTGACCGCGCTCTGGGCCTGCGACGAGAGGGGCCTCCCGGAGAGGTTGCTGTCGATCGTCGATCTGAACTGGCCGGCGATCACCGCGCCGAGCACCGCGATCGCCAGCAGGCCGGCGACGCGTGAGACGCCGTTGTTGATCCCGGAGGCGATCCCGACGTGGCGCTCCTCGACGGAGTTGAGCGCGGTCGCGGTGAGTGGTGCGACGGTGGCGGAGAGACCGAGGCCGAAGACGAGGACCGCCGGCAGCACCTCGGTGAGATAGTTGGGGTCGGCCTGGACCCGCATCATCAGCATCAGCCCGATCCCGCCGACGATCGGACCGACGGACATCGGGACACGCGGGCCGATCGCGGTGGCGAGCTTCCCGAACCTCGGCGAGAGCATGAACAGCACCACCGAGACGGGCGTGGTCGCGAGCCCCGCCCCGATCGGCGAGTAGCCGGCGGTCTGCTGCAGGAAGAGCGTGATGAAGAAGAAGGCCCCCATCAGCCCGGCGTAGACGACCAGCGTCTCGATGTTGGTGATCGCGAAGTTCCTTACCTTGAACAGGCTCAGGTCGAGCATCGCGCGGCGGTAGCGCGACTCCCAGAACAGGAAGAGCGCGAAGATCGCGAGGCCGCCGAACAGCGGCGCGTAGACCATCGGATCGCTCCATCCCCGCTGAGGCTGCTCGATCAGGGCGAACACGGGGCCTCCGAGCCCGACGGCGGAGAGGGCGATCCCGAGCCCGTCGATATGCCGGTCGGCCTCCGGGTCGACGCTCTCCCGGACGCAGCGCTGCGCCATCCAGATCGTGGCGAGGATCAGCGGCACGTTGACGAGGAAGATCGCGCGCCATGAGAACGCCTCGATCAGCGCCCCGCCCCCGGCCGGTCCGAGCACCGTGGCGATTCCGGTCCATGCGGTCCACGTCCCCACCGCGCGTCCGCGCTCCGCGCCCTCGAAGGTGGCGGCGAGGATCGCGAGCGAGCCGGGGACCAGCAGCGCACCGGCGAGCCCCTGCAGCCCACGCGCCGCGATCAGCACGCCGCTGCTCGGCGCGATCCCGCAGAGGACGGACGTGACGCCAAACAGCCCGAGACCGAGAATGAAGATCCGCCGCCGGCCGAACTGGTCGCCGAGCGAGCCGCCCACCAGCAGCAGCGCGACCATCGCGAGCAGATAGGCCTCGACCACCCACTGCTGATCGGCGAGGCCGGTGTTCAGGTCATCGCTGATCGCCGGCAGCGCCACGTTGACGACCGTCGCGTCGAGGAACACGACCGTCGACCCCAGGATCGTCGCGATGATCGTGAAGCGCAGGCGTCGGCGCTCGTCGGACAAGGGAACCGAGTCTACGGAGGCGACTCTCTCGCCCTGACGGCTGCGCCGCCCCTTGCGCCGGCCGGTTCGACACGCGAGACTGCGGCGAGTCGATGCGGGGACGGGTGATCTTGATCGGGCTGGCGTCCATTGCCCTGGCTGCCCCTGGCGGCAGCGCCATCGCGCGCCGTCCCGACCCTCCTCGCCCCCGGGTCGGCGGGAAGCCGATCCTGCCCACCGGCTGCACTCACGGCGGTGCCCCCTTCGTCACCCACGGGCCAGAGGGGCGGAAGCGGATCGCGATCGGCTTCGACGATGGGCCCAGCGACTACACCCCCCGGGTCCTTCGGATCCTGCGCCGCTTCGACTCGCATGCCACCTTCTTCGAGGTCGGCCAGGAGACGGCGGGCCGGGCGGCGACGATGAAGAAGATCCTCGCCCAGGGCAACGAGATCGGGAATCACTCGATGCATCACGAGCCCTATCCGCCTTCGGGATCCCTTCACCGGACGAACCGCCTGATCCGAAACGCGACCGGCTTTCGTCCCTGTGACTTCCGACCGCCCGGCGGCGCCGTCAACAGCGGGCTGATCTCCGGCGCGCACGCGCAGGGAATGGTCACCGTCAACTGGAACGTCGATCCGCGCGACTGGGCGACCCCGGGGGTCGGCGCGATCGCCTCGAACGTGATCCACAACGCCCGCAACGGCTCGATCGTCGTCATGCACGACGGCGGGGGTAACCGCAGCCAGACCGTCGCGGCCCTGCCGGCGATCCTCTCCCACTTCCGGCACCGCGGCTACGAGTTCGTCACCGTGGCCGAGCTGCTCGGTCACCAGTTCATCTACCCGAAACCCCCAGCGCCCCCGACCCCCCCGGCAGCCTAGGGCTCGGGCGGCTCCCGCAGCTGGTGGGCAGTGGTGAAGAAGTTCCGGCGCGCCAGCGTGATCGCGATCAGCGCAGCGATCGAGACCGCTCCGAGCAGCACGTAGAGGAGGATCAGCTGGAGGCGGACGGCGTCGGTCGGATCCGCACCGGCCAGCAGCATCCCGACCATCGTCCCAGGGAAGAAGATCAGCCCCGTGGTCTTGGTCGAGTCGACCAGCGTGATCATCCCCGAGCGCAGGCTGCGGCGGACGAGTGGAGTGACCGCCTGGGAGGAGGTGGCGCCAAGGGCGAGCGTCGCCTCGATCTTGCGCGCCTGGTCGTGGACGTCCTCACCGAGCCGGTTGAGAGCCACCGCGGCCGCGGTCATCGAGTTGCCGATCACCATGCCACCGACCGGGACCATGTAGCGCGGCGTGGCGTCGAAGATGCCGAGCCCGACGACGAGGCCGAGCGTAGCGGCCGCTGCCAGCGCGAGCGAGGCGAGCAGCGGCCAGAAGGCGTTCGGGACCTGGCGGGCGCGGTGCCGGGCAGTGAAGGCCCCGAACACGACCATCACCGTGATCAGCGCCAGGACGAGGATCCCCGAGTCCTGATCGAAGATCACCGTGATCACGTAGCCGATCGCGGTGAGCTGGATGAAGGAGCGGATCACGGCGATCCCGATGTCCTCCTCGAGGCCGGCGTGCCAGGCGCGAGAGGCGATCGCAGCGATCGCGACCAGCGCGAGGGCCGCGGCCACCTCGCCGAGCGTGACCTGGATGGACGAGGCGGCGAGGATCACGTCGCGTCCTCCGCGACGGCGATCGCCGGCTCGGCGGGCTCAGCGAGCAGCTCGGCGGCGGAGCCCTGTGCCGTCACCTGCCCCGCTTCGATCCGGATCACGTACTCGGCGAGCCGCCTGGCCTGCTCGATGTCGTGGGTGACCACCACGATCGAGATCGCCGTCCGCGCCCGCAGGCGCATCAGCGTGCCCTCCACCGCGTCCCGCGCCTCCTGGTCCAGGGCCGAGGTCGGCTCGTCGAGGAGGAGTACGCGCGGCTCCAGGGCGAGCGCCCGCGCGAGCATCACCCGCTGCTGCTCGCCGACTGAGAGCTTGGAGGCGTCGCGGTCCTCGAACGCGGCGTCGAGCCCGGCGAGCTCGAGGCAGCTGCGCGCGTCGAAGCTGTGGCCGGCTAGGCGGGGGCCGTAGGCGACGTTGTCGTGCACGGTCCCCTCGACCAGCGCCGGCAGCTGAGGGACCAGGCTGACCTCTCGGCGGAGCGCAAGCGGATCGCGCTCCCGGACGTCCCTGCCCTCGTAGACGACCCGGCCCGACTGCGGGTCCGCGAGCCGGTTGAGCAGGCGCAGGAGGGTCGACTTGCCGCTTCCCGAAGGGCCCACCACCGAGCTCGCGCCCACCGGCAGCCCGGCGGTGACGTCCCGGAGGACGACCTTGCCCCCGCGCGAATAGGTGACCTCCTCAAGCTCGAAGAGCACCTCCCGATTATGGGGCCTGGTGCAGAGCCACCGTTTGTGGTCGCGGCCATCGTGGGGCGCGTCGCATAATCGGTGGC
>DATGDO010000197.1:0-2457 GCA_035310805.1 Solirubrobacterales bacterium | reverse complement strand
TGATAGCGCCGCTCCATCGCGGTCAATGTAGCGGCGCCGTCCCTACTTGGACGAGGAGTTCACGATCTGCTGGATCCGGCTGTGGGAGAGGGCGAGTGTCCGCGCCACCTCCCGGTAGCTGGCGCCACCGGCCACCGCGCGGCGCAAGAGCCCGTTGCGCTCGAGACGGACCCGCGCGACCTCGTCCTCGATCTTGCGCATCGCCCGCCGGTACTCGAGACCCACCCGGACCCGGCCCTGTAGCACCATTCACACAGCGCGATACAGCCGCGCCTACCGTTTGCTGGGCGCCGTCAGGACCGTCAGGTCCCCCTGCATCCCGGCCTGGCGATGCCCCGGCACAGTGCAGTAGAAGACGTACTTGCCGGGCGCGAGGTTGTTCAGGGTCACCGACTGCTTGCCGTTGGTGAACGGCTGGACCTGACCGAGCACGTTGCCGTTCGAGGTGGCGACCGCGATGCTGTGCGGGACCTGCGAAGGGTTGTCGTAGGTGATCGTCACGTTCCCCGGGTTGGCGGTGAGGCCGTTGGGCTGGTAGATGAGCGAGCCATCGGCGGGCGAAGAGAGATCGAGTGAGGTGGCCACCCCACCACCCGCTGCGGCCGTGGTTGCCCCTCCGGCCTGCTGCTCCTCTTTGGCGAGCTTCTCGTTTCGCTTCTTCTGCTCGTCTTTCGACTTGACGATCGCGAATGCCATAGTCGTTGCGACGATCGCGACGAAGACTGCGATCAGGCCGGCCATCACGGCGCGACTGGGCGGAAAGCGCTCGCTCCCCCGGATCCCGATGAAGGAGAAGAGGAGCGCCGCCGCGACGAGGACCCCGCCGATGACGAAGAAGAAGTTGCCGTCCATTCCCCCGGGGATCCTATCCGCAGGCCGTCAGGCGGCGTCGGCGAGCCGCTCGGCGGCCCTGACGGCCGCGTAGGCGAGCTCCATCGGATAGCCGCGCCTGACCAGCAGCCCCAGCGCGCGCTCTCGCTCCCGCTCCGAGTCGCAGTGCATCCCCCGATCCGAGAGCAGCGCCTTGGCTCGCTCGAGCTGGGCCCGCTCGTTCTCCCCGCGCAGGGCGGCCTCGATCCGCTCACGGGCGACGCCGCGTCCCTCCAGCGCCTTGGCGATGCGATTCGGGCCCCAGCCCGAGAGCTCGCGTTTGTCCTCGGCATAGCGGCGGGCGAAGCTCTCGTCGTCGATCGCCCCCGCCTCGATGAGCAGGGCGATGACCTCCTCGATCTCGCCGCCCTCGACCCCGCGCTCGGCGAGCCACATGCGCAACTCCGACTCCGTGCGCTCCTTGCGGCTCAGGGCCCGCAGCGCGAGCTCATAGGCGTCGTTATCCGGCTTCGCCATCAGTCGGGACCGCTGCGCCCGCAAACATCAGTCGCGTCTGCAAGCAGTCGCTCCAAGATGGGGCGGGCTTGCGGTCTCTAGGCGGCCTTCTTCTCAGCCTTGGGCTTGTCCGCGGCCTCCACCACGCCCGCGGCCTTGGCCGCGTCGGCAGCCCTCTCGGCCTCCGGGCGCGTCTCGGCCCCGTCGTCGAGCCCGAGCTTCTCGTGGATCTTCCGCTCGAGCTCGGCTCCGAGCTCCGGGTTGTCGCGCAGGAACTCCTTGGTGTTGTTGCGGCCCTGGCCGAGCCGCGTCTCGCGGTAGGAGAAGAAGGAGCCCGATTTCTGGATCAGGTCGTGCTCCAGGGCCATGTCGAGCAGGCCGCCCTCCTTCGAGATCCCGACGCCATACTCGATGTCGAATTCGGCCTGCCGGAACGGAGGCGCCACCTTGTTCTTCACGACCTTCACCCGGACCCGGTTGCCGACCGCCTCGGTGCCCTCCTTGAGGGTCTCGATGCGCCGGATGTCGAGCCGCTGCGAGGAATAGAACTTCAGCGCCCGGCCGCCCGGCTGGGTCTCGGGCGAGCCGAACATGACGCCGATCTTCTCCCGGATCTGGTTGGTGAACAGGCAGACGGTCTTGGCGCGGCTCAGGTTGCCCGCCAGCTTGCGCAGTGCCTGGGACATCAGGCGAGCCTGGAGGCCGACGTGGGAGTCGCCCATCTGGCCCTCGAGCTCGACCCGCGGGGTCAGCGCGGCCACCGAGTCCACCGCGACCACGTCGACGGCGCCGGAGCGCACCAGCACGTCGACGATCTCCAGCGCCTGCTCGCCGTAGTCCGGCTGTGAGATCAACAGCTCGTCGGTGTTGACGCCGATCTTCCGGGCGTAGTTCGGGTCGATCGCGTGTTCCGTGTCGACGAAGGCGCAGACGCCACCGCGGGCCTGCGCCTCGGCGACGATGTGGTAGATCAGCGTCGTCTTCCCGGAGGACTCCGGACCGAAGATCTCGATGATCCTGCCGCGCGGCACGCCACCGACGCCGAGGGCGACGTCCAGCGGCAGCGCGCCGGTGGAGATCGTCTCCACGTTCATCGCGCCGACATCGCCGAGCTTCATCAGGGCGCCCTGG
>DATGDO010000196.1:0-6395 GCA_035310805.1 Solirubrobacterales bacterium | reverse complement strand
AACTCCCCCTCGACGGTCGGCGCCATCTTCTCCTCCGCGACCGCCGACGGCTCGTAGACCGCGCGCCAGCCCCGCTTGGTGAGCTCGAAGGGAAAACCGATGTCCTGGCCCCTGCTCGGATCGAGCTCGATGTAGGCCTCGCGACGGACGGCGTAGATTGCCCCGTTGCCGGCGGTGATCCCGCCGAGGCGCGTCTCCATCGAGCGCACCGCCATCTCGTAGCGCCAGTAGAGGCCCTCCTGGTTGCCGCCCTCGCCCCCCTCGAAGCGAACCCGGCCGCAGGCGTAGCCGACGCGCTCGTCGGCGAAGCGGCCGATCAGCCGGCGGAGCGCGTCCGGGCGCCAGTAGCTGTTCGCGTCCGAGAAGGCGAGGATGTCGCTCTGTGAAGCGCGTGACTCCTCCGACCTCCCAACGGTCCGGCGATCGCCCACCCTCGGATCTGCGGAGGCTCCTCGCATCAAGCGGACCGCCTGGTTGAGGGAGGCGACCTTGCCGCCTCGCGGCAGCTCCAGCACCAGGTCCGCGCCGGCTGCTCGCGCGAGCTCGGCCGTCCGGTCGCTGGAGCCATCGGAGGCCACCACGACCTGAAGCCGACCGGCGGGATATTCCAGCGCCCGGGCGTTCGCGACCTTGCGCTCGATCACCTCCTCCTCGTCGTACGCGGGGATGATCAGCGTGACCGCGGGCAGCCCGCCGGCCTGCTCGCTCGGGATTCTGCGCTCGCCGAAGAGACCGGCGAGCGCCCAGAGCAGCAGCGGATAGCCCAGGTGGGCATAGACGATCAGGCCGAGCGCGGCCCAGAAGACGATCTCGAGCGCCATGAGCGGGGGATTATCGGCGGACTGGAGGGGAGGGTGTTCCGTCAGGAGCGATCCCCGAGGGGCGGGGGCGAACCGAGCAGCTCACGGTAGAGCCCCATGGTTGCCGCCGCGATGCGGTCCCACGAATAGGTGGACGAGGCCTCCCGCGCCGCGGCGGCGGCCAGGGCATCCCGGGCGTCATCGTCGGCGAGCAGCTCGCGCAGGACCGCGGCCAGCGCCTCAGGATCACCGGGCGGCACCAGCCGGGCGGCCCCGGCCTCGGCGATCTCCGGGAAGCCCCCCACCGAGCTCAGCACCAGCGGCCGGCCGAAGGCGAGCGCCGTGTAGAGGACCCCCGACTGCTCGATGTTCCGATAGGGCAGGACGACGAGATCGGCCCGTCGCATGTACGCCGGGACCTCGCGGTCCGGGATGAAGCGATCCACGAAACGGACCGGGCCCGGCGCCCTCCGGGCCAGCTCCCTCAGCCTCTCCATGGGCATCCGTGGCATGCCGACGATCCAGAGCTCGGCTCCCTCGACCTCTGCGAACGCCTCGAGCAGGACGTCCGTGCCCTTGTAGTCGCGGATCAGGCCGAACGCGAGGATCACAGGTCCCTCGAGCCGCCGCAGCTCCTCGGGCAGCGGGGCCTCGTCCGCCAGGCGCGTCAGGTAGTCGAAGGCGCCGTGGGGGATCACCCGCAGGCGCTCGTCAGGGACCCCGAAATCGGCCTGAAGACGCCGGGCGCCGTGCCGCGAGTGCACCACGACGGCGTCCATTTCGGCCAGCAGCGCCGTCAGCGTCCGGGCGATCCTGGTGCCGGACTCCGGCAGGCGCCAGTGCATGGTGAAGACGCGCGGGCGCTTCGGCGGCAGGAGCCGGCGGTCGAGGGTCGGGACGGGGAGCCACTGGTAGTGGACGAGGTCGGCCTGCTCGGCGACCCGCCGGTAGCGGCGCATGTCCGGCACGTGCTCGACGGCCCGCAGCAACCGGCGCCGCCCGGCGCCGAGTCCCGGGCGGGAGGCCCGCCGGTAGAAGAGCTCGCGCACCCCATAGGTGCGAGGGGGCCCCGCAGATGCGAGGGTGCGCGATAGCGCAACCCGTGGCGGGTCGGAGGGGCCACCCGTTTGATCCTGGTCCGGGACCGGGCCGTAGGGAAACTGGGAGGTGACCAGCTCGACCTCCGCGCCGGCGCGGGCGAGGCCACCGGCCAGGGCGTGGTCGTACGGTGGCGTGTAGGCAGCCGGATCGACGATCTGGACGCGCATGGGCGAGCATTGTCGCCGTGCTGGTCTCCTACTGCGTGGTCAACACCAACGGACGGGAGCTGCTGCTCGCCTGCCTGGAGGCGATAGAGCGAACGACGCCGCCCGGTCTCGAGCGGGAGATCCTGGTGCTCGACAACGCCTCCGAGGACGGCTCGGCCGAAGCGGTGCGGGCGCTGGGCAGCGAGATCGAGCTGATCGCGCTCGACCGCCGCCAGGGCAAGGCCGCCAACGACAGTCGCCTGCTTCAGGAGGCTCGCGGCGAGTACTGCCTGCTGCTCAACGAGGACTCCGAGCTGCAGCCGGGCGCCGTGGCGGCGCTGCTCGGTGCGCTCCGGTCTGACCGGGACGCCGCTGTGGCGGGCGCGCAGCTGCTGGCTCCCGACGGGCGAATGGTGCCCTGCGCCTGGCGGCTGCCGAGCACGCGCACCGCGCTGGCGGGTGCGGTGTTCATGCATCGCCGGGCGACGGTGGAGAGCGAGGGAAACGGAACGCGTCCCGTGGGCTGGGTGCAGTCGAGCGCGATGATGGTGCGCCGGGAGGCCGCCAGGCTGGTCGGCTGGCTGGATCCCGAGTTCTTCGTCTACTCCGACGAGACCGACTTCTGCAAGCGCCTCGGCGACGCAGGCTGGAGGATCCTCTATGTCCCGGCGGCGAAAGCGATCCATCACGATCAGATGGCCCAGGACGCCTCAGGCGCCGCGCGGCGGATCGTCGAATACCACCGCAATCGCGATCGCTACCTGCGCAAGCATCTCGGCCCGCTGCGGGCGTTCCTGCTGCGGCCGCTGCTGGCCTGGCCGTACCTGCTGCGCTCGGCCGCCGCCCTCTTCCTGCCCGGCCACCCGGCGCGCCGCTACTGGCTGCACGCCCGGCAGGCGCTGCTCCCGAGCCGGGGCGAGGGCCTCCGTGAAGCGGCGGAGGCCCACAACCGGGCGTTGGGGTCGTAGCGGGCCCGTAGGGTCGTAGCCGTGCGAATCCTCGAGGTGACGCAGATGTGGCCGGGGCCGGACAACCCGGACCTGGGGAGCTTCCTGGTGCCGCTGACTGACGAGATCGAGGCCCTCGGACACCAGGTCGAGGTCGCCTCGATCAGCCAGCGTGGCGGCTCGCGGTCGAAGTACGTGCGGCTGGTCCGGGAGTCACGCGCTGCGGCCCGTCGCTTTCGCCCCGATGTGGTCTTCGCCCACTTCCTCTTCCCCTCCGGCGCCGCCGGCGCCCTCGCCGCACGAGCGGCCGGAGCGCCGCTGGTGGTGATGGCCCACGGGCAGGACGTGGCCAACCTCGGGCGAATCCCCGGTGTGACCGCGGCCACCCGCTGGGTCCTCCGGCGAGCCGTGGCCGTGATCTCCAACTCGCGCTGGCTCGCCGGCCGGCTCACCGAGCGGATCCCGTCGGCGCAGCCGAAGATCGAGATCGCCGACTGCGGGGTCGACCTCGAGGCCTTCTCGCCCCGCCCCGCCGCGGACGCCCGCCGGGAGCTCGGCTGGGACGGCACGGGCCCGGCGTATCTCTGCGTCGGCTCGTTGATAGAGCGCAAGAACGTGGTCCGCCTCGCCGACGCCTTCAGGTCGAACGGCCGAGGTCGGCTGGCTTTCGTCGGGGACGGACCGCTGCGCGGGGCCCTGGAGGGGCGATCCGGGGTGACGCTCGCCGGCCGGATCCCCCAGGCGGAGGTGCCCCGCTGGGTGGCCGCCTGCGACGTGCTCTGCCAGCCCTCGCTGATCGAGCCCTTCGGCCAGGCGACCCTGGAGGCGCTGGCGATGGAGCGCTCGGTCGTAGCGACGACCATCGGCGGGCCGCCGGAGTTCGTCACACCGGCGGCCGGCGTCCTGGTCGATCCCGAGGACGACAGCGCCCTGCGGTCCGCCCTCGAGCGGGCCGCAGCGCTGCCGTCCCCAAACCCGGCCGCGCGCGAGGCCGCCGCCGAGCACGACGTCAAGCGAATGGCGCTGCGAATCGCGGCCGTCCTGGAGCGCGCCGCGTCCCGTCCCCGTTAGCGGATTGCGTCCTCGTCCCGCTGCTCGGCCTCGAGGGCCTCGCGCGTCAAGCGGGGCCCCGGCAGAGTCCGCAGCTGAGCGGGCTCCGGCTCGCTGGCGCGGCCCTCGGAGGGTGCCTCCCGCAGGCTGCTCAGCGCGGCCCGCACCGTCGTGGGGCTCAGCACCCGGCCGGCGGCCTCCCGCTCCTCGTCGTTGAGGAAGCCGGTGACCCAGAGCAGGGCGGGGTACGAGAGCCAGAGAGCGGCTCGGCCCGCCAGCCCGCCGATCCCGGAGGTGGGCAGCAGCAGCTCACCCAGGGCGACCAGGCCGATCGCCAGGCCGACCGCCTGGCCCAGCCGCAGCCACTCGTAGGGCACCTTGAAGAGACGCTGGGTGAAGACGTACATGAGGAGGAGCACTACAGCGTAGGACGCGACCAGTGAGATCCCGGCGCCGACGATGCCGAGCGACGGCAGCAGCGCCAGGTTGAGGCCGATGTTGACCACCGTGCCCGCGCCTGTCGCCGGGAAGTTGAACTCGGTCCGTCCCGTTCGCCCGAGCACGATCACGAGGACCAGGTAGAGCGCGTAGAGCATCACCCCGGTCGAGACGAGCCCGATCGTCTTGTAGGAGTCGAAGAACTCCGGAGCGGCCAGGGCGCGCACGATCCAGCGGGAGAGGAGCCACATTCCCGCGACCGCGAAGCTCGTCACCGAGACGAACCAGGTGACGATCACGGCGTAGGCGTGGCGTGCCTCGTCGTCGTCCTCGATCGAGTAGGCCAGGGGGGGCCAGGCGAGCTGGAACCCCTTGACCAGCACGTTCACAGCCTGGGCGAACTTGACGGAGAGGCTGTAGAGGCCGGCGTCACCAAGGCCGACGAGCCGGACGATCAGGACTCGATCGATGAAGTTGAGGGAGTAGAGCGAGAGCTCCGCCGGCATCGTCGGCAGGCCCCAGCGCAGCATCCTGCGCCAGAGCGCGACGTCGGGGACCAGTGCGAGGCGGCTTCTCTGGGCGATCACCAGCCCCGCCAGGAAGACGGCGCCGGTCACGTACTGGCCGAGCAGCAGGCCGCTCGCTCCCCTGTCCTCCCCCACCACCAGCCAGACCGTGGCCGGGATCGTGACCAGGACGTTCGAGACGGTGAAGGCGAAGTACGCCTTCGCCCTCTCGTCCAGCCGGAAGAGCGCGGTCAGGAACTCGAACATCGTGAAGACCCAGAGACCGAAGATCGCGATCCGCATCAGGCCCGCATCCGAGTGTCCCAGCAAGAGGCGCGAGATCGGCTCGGCGAAGGGCAGCGCGAGCGCCAGGCCGATCGTCGTCGTCCAGAGCAGCGAGGCGAAGGCCGTCTTCACCACCTGGGTCGGCTCCTCACCGGACTGGTAGTAGAAGCGCAGCAGGGCCTCGATGATCCCCAGCCGGATCACGATGCTGGCCGCGATCACGCCCGTCACGAGGACCTCGGCGGCTCCGTAGTCGGCCGGCGTCAGATAGCGCGTGTAGAGCGGCAGCAGGGCAACCGCGATCAGCTTCGAGATCACGCTGGAGGCCGTGTACGCGGCCCCCGTGGTCGCCAGGCGGCGGAGGTATCCGGTCATGGCTACCCCTCAGACTGACGGCCCGATCCGCCGGAAGGCGGTCCCGGACGCGAAGCGGAGGAACCGCCGCTGCTGCTGGGCCAGCCTCCAGCGCCGACCTCCGCCGCGAGCACGCCTCCGATCGCCAGCAGTGCCCAGGTGAGAGGGTCGGTGAGATAGGCCGCGTAGCCGATCGTGTGCACGAGCAGCGCGCAGAAGGCGGCGGCGATCCCGATCCTCGCGGGGATCAGCTCGACCCGGTCCCGCTCGGCCAGCGACCGGAACCGGGCGCCGAGCCCCGGTGCGATCGAGCGCATCCCGGAGAAGACCGTCCAGAGTGCCGCGGACAGCAAGGCGAGGTAGGCGACCACGCCGACCACTCCCTGCTCGGCGGCCACCGTGACGGGCTCGGTGTGCGAGATCGTCGTATCGCCCGCCCTGACGTGTTCGGCGCTGGCGAACGCCTTCGAGAACGAGGCCGAGCCGTACCCGTACAGCGGCCGGTGCTGGGCGAGCTTCAGCCCACCGGAGACCAGGCTGCTATGTCCCTCGGTCACCGTGCGGGTCGACTCGTTCGAGCCGCCGGCGAGGAAGAGCACGCCGGCGGTGATCGCGACCAGCGCGACCGGCGTGGCGACCACGGCCCAGCGGACGCTCCAGCGCAGGGCCGCGAGGACGACCAGGCCGATGAAGAGCGCGATGAAGCTCGTCTGCGAGAAGGCGAAGAGGAGGCCGGCGAAGGCGAACGCGAGAACCGCGGTCAGCGCG
>DATGDO010000195.1:0-1921 GCA_035310805.1 Solirubrobacterales bacterium | reverse complement strand
GGAGGGGCAGGTAGGTGAGCTCAGCTCTCCACGCGTGCTCGAGATCGAGGTGCCCGCCGGCGACGAGAGGGAACCGGTGAGCGGCGCGGACGGCGCCCCGGTCGGCCACCTCTCCCGCAGCTGGCGGGAGCTGCGAGGCAGGCTCTCGCTTCGAGCCGACCAGGCGGGCGGCGGGCTCTGGCGGATCGTCGTCGGCGTCGAGAACAGCAGTCCCTCCGAGGGGACGGACAGGGGCGCCGTCCTGGAGCAGACCTTCTGCTCCTGTCACACCGTCCTCCGCGCCCGGGACGGGGCCTTCGTCTCACTGACGGATCCGCCCGCGCCTGCTCGCGAGCAGGCGGCCCGATGCGAGAACGTGGGCACCTGGCCGGTGCTCGTCGGCGAGGAGGGCGATCGCGGCACCCTGCTCTCGTCGCCGATCATCCTCTCGGACTACCCCCGGATCGCTCCCGAGAGCCCCGGTGATCTCTTCGACTCCTCGGAGATCGACCAGATGCTGGTCCTCAACATCCTCACTCTGACCGACGAGGAGAAGCGCGAGATGCGGGAGTCGGATCCACGGGCGAGGGAGATCCTCGAGCGCACGGAGGCGTTGACCCCCGATCAGCTGATGCGGCTGCACGGGACGATCCGCGAGATCAGCGTCGCCCGGGAGACCCGATGAGCAGGCCGGGTTACTGGGAGGAGCTCGAGCGGCCTGGCCCCGACACGGTGTCGGTCGAGGGGGTGGAGCTGCGGCGAGGCAGTCGCGTGCGGCTCTCGCCCCGGGGAGGGGGTGGGGACGTCTTCGAGATCGCGCTGCGGGGACGCAGCGCGGTCGTAGACGCGATCGAGGAGGACACCGAGGGGAACGTCCAGATCGCCGTCACCGTGGAGGACGACCCCGGGCGCGACCTCGGCGCGGCGAGACAGCCGGGACACCGGTTCTTCTTCTCGGTGGAAGAGGTCGTGCCGCTCCCGACCGCCGCTGAGGCGCTCCCCGAGGCACCGCGAGTCCTCGTCGCCGGGATCGGGAACGTCTTCCTCGGCGACGACGGATTCGGGGTCGCGGTCGTGGACAGACTCTCCCGCGCGGAGCTTCCCGACTGGGTCCGAGTCGCCGATTACGGGATCAGGGGGATGGATCTCGCCTACGAGCTGTCCGACTACGAGCTCGTCATCCTGGTCGATGCGGTGCCGCGCGGAGGTCCCCCCGGAACCGTCTACGTGATCGAGGCCGCCGTTGACGAGCTCGAGCCGACGCTCGACACGCACGGCATGGATCCGGTCAAGGTCCTTTCGCTCGCCCGCGAGCTGGGCAAGATGCCGGAGCGTGTGATCGTGGTCGGCGCCGAGCCGCGGACGGTGCTCAGCGCGGACGCCGAAGAGGTCGTGGTCGAGCTCTCGGAGCCTGTGCGCGCGGCTGTCGACGAGGCGGTTCGGACGGTGGAGTCGCTGCTCGGGGACTTGCCGCCACCGACAGGGGCGAAGGAAGACAATGCAAGCCCAGATCGAGAGCAATAGATGCGTGGAGGTGACGCCATGAATGCCGTTCTTTGGGTGCTGGCAGCGATCGTCGTCGTGGTCACGATCGGAATCGGCCTGCAGCTGCCGGAGATCCGTCGCTACCTGAAGGTGAGGTCGATGTAGTGCACCGAACCAAGATCAGAGTCGTCGAGGACGCTCTCGACGCCAACGCGACGATCGCCGAGGCCAACCGGCACGACTTCGATCACGCCGGAGTACGGGTGGTCAACCTGATGTCGGCCCCCGGGGCGGGCAAGACGACGTTGCTGGAGGCGGCGCTGCCTCGGCTCGATGCGCGCGTAGGGGTCCTCGAGGGCGACGTGCAGGGCTCGATCGACGCGGACCGGATCGCGCATCTGCACGTCCCCGTCGTCCAGCTCAACACCGGCGCCGGCTTCGGGGGCGAATGCCACCT
>DATGDO010000194.1:0-15806 GCA_035310805.1 Solirubrobacterales bacterium | reverse complement strand
GATCTCGCTGGGATGCGCCCGCTCGAATGGCGTCATCGAGAGGATGATCGCCTCGAGCCGGTCGAGCTCGCGCTCGTCGACCTGGCCCATCCCCTGCATCGCCTTCCCCATCCCGGGAACCATCTTCATCAGATTGCCGAGCGGCCCCATGCGCCTCACCTGCTTCATCTGGCTGAGGAAGTCCTCGAGCGTGAACTGCTGCTTGCGAATCTTGCGCTCGAGGTCCGCAGCCTGTTCTTCGTCGAACTCGTCCTGGGTCCTCTCGATCAGCGAGATGACGTCACCCATGCCGAGAATCCGTCCGGCCATGCGATCGGGGTGGAAGCGCTCGAGCTCGTCGAGCTTCTCGCCGGTGGAGGCATAGATGATCGGCTTCCCGGTGACGGCGCGGACGGAAAGGGCGGCGCCGCCGCGCGCGTCGCCGTCGAGCTTGGTGATCAGGACGCCGTCGAAGTCGGCGGTCTCGGCGAAGCTCTCGGCGACGTTGACCGCGTCCTGACCGGTCATCGCGTCGACGACCAGAAGGATGTCGTGCGGCTTGGTGACCTTGCGGACCTCGGCGAGCTCCTCCATCAATTCCTGGTCGACGTGCAGGCGGCCGGCCGTGTCGACGATCAGCACGTCGCGGTTGTCCCGCTGCGCCTCCTCCCGCGCCCAGGCCGCCACCTTGACGGCGTCGGTCTCACCGGGCTGGAAGTAGACATGGGCGTTGGCCTGGGCGCCGAGCTTCTCGAGCTGCTCGACCGCGGCGGGCCGCTGCAGGTCGCAGGCGGCGAGCGCGACGTTCCGGTTCTGCTTCCCGAGCAGCTTGGCGAGCTTCGCGCAGGCGGTCGTCTTCCCGGATCCCTGCAGCCCCGCCATCAGGATCACGGTCGGGCCGCCCGGCGCGAAGACCAGGTCGCGGCCGGCGCCGCCCATCAGCTCGGTGAGCTCGTCGTTGACGGCCTTGATCACCGTCTGGCCGGGGTTGAGCGCCTCCGAGACCTCGGCGTCCGCCAGGCGCTCACGCAGCGCTGCGGTGAAGTCCTTGACGACCTTGAAGTTGACGTCCGCCTCGAGCAGGGCGAGGCGCACCTCGCGCAGGGCCTTGTTGACGTCGTCCTCGGAGAGCTTGCCCCGCGAGCGCACGTCCGAGAGGACCCCCTGAAGTCGTTCCGAGAGCTGATCGAACATCGAACGTGAGCTTACGGGCTGGAGCGCCGCGGCCCTCGGCCGATTCGCAGCCGCTCCGGTCTCGCGCAAGACCGCGTCGGTCTGCCTAAGGACAGCGGTCCAGGCGCGCGGTCAGCGGATCCGCCCTGCGGCCACGCGCATCGGCGTTCGGGCGGCAGCGGCGCGCGTGGCGGCCCGGCCCGCTCCCACTCCGGCCGCCGAGTGCGGTAACGCCGGCCACCGACCTGTAGCCGAGCAGGCGCGGGGTCGGATCGATCGGAGAGCCGAACCGGCGCACCTCGAAGTGCAGGTGCGGGCCGGTGGAACGACCGGTGGAGCCGACGTAGCCGATCGTCATCCCTCCGGAGACGGACTGGCCCACGTGCGCGGCGATCACCGACATGTGCGCATACCAGCTCTCGAACCCGAGCCGGTGGCTGACCACCACCAGGTTGCCGTAGCCGCCCGTGTTGAAGCCGGCGAAGGAGACGACGCCGACCCCGGCGGCGTGGATCGGGGTCCCCTTCGGCTCGGGGAAGTCGAGTCCGGTGTGCCAGCGCCGGCCGGTCCAGCCGAACCCGTCGCCAACGGGGCCGGGCACCGGGCGGAAGAAGCGGACCGGATCGCTGGGCGCCCTGGCGACGACCTGCTTTCCGCGGAGGGCGGCGATCGTCGCCGGTCCCGCCACCCCATCGACGTCGAGGCCGGCCGCAGCCTGGTAGCGGCGCACGGCATTCAGCGTGCTCGGCCCGAACCCGCCGTCGAACCCACCCGGCTCGAAGCCTCGGCTGTGAAGGAGAAATTGAAGGGCGGCGACGTCCCAGCCCCGCTGGCCCTGGTGCATCGGCCGAGCTCCGAGCGGCGGCTTGCCGCGCTTCCCCAGCGCCGCCCGTGTCCGCGGCCCCGCCACGCCGTCGACCGCGAGCCCGTGCTGCGACTGGAAGGTGCGGACGGCGTGCTGCGTCCACGGGCCGCTGATGCCGTCGACGGGATGCGGGTAGAGGCCGAGCGCTCTCATCGCGACCTGCAGGGCCGCGGTGTCTGCGCTGCCGGCGCTGGCCGCGGCCGGCAGCGCGAGGAGCGTCGTCGCGATCACGCCCAGCAGGGCGAGGAACCTGGTGCCTCCCGGTGGCACACCCCCAGCCTGCCCCGAATCGCGAATCGCGCTGGGAGGGGAGTTGCAGCCACGGTAAGCGCGGTCGACTCGGAGGGAGCTACTCCTCGATCAGCGCCCGAGCGAACTGCTTGGCGTCGAACGGCCGCAGGTCCTCCAGGGACTCCCCGATCCCGATCAGCTTGACCGGGATGCCGAGCTCGGCCGCGATCGCCAGCGCCACTCCGCCCTTGGCGCTGCCGTCGAGCTTGGTGAGCACGGCACCAGTCACTTCGACCGTCTTCGCGAATTCCTGCGCCTGGCGCACGCCGTTCTGACCCGTGGTGGCATCGATCACGACCAGGGTCTCCTGCGGCGCCTCCGGGATCTGCTTGGAGATCACCCGGCGGACCTTGGCGAGCTCCTCCATCAGGTTGCCGTGCGTGTGGAGGCGGCCCGCGGTGTCGCAGATCACCACGTCAGCGCCGCGGGCCTGGGCGGCGGCGAGGGCATCGAAGGCGACCGCCCCGGGGTCCCCGCCCTCGGTGCCGCGGACGATCTGCGTCCCCGCCCGGTCGGCCCACTCCGCGAGCTGGTTGACGGCCGCGGCGCGGTAGGTATCGGCCGCCGCGACGATCACGTCCAGGCCGAGCTCCTTCTGCAGATGCCAGGCGATCTTTCCGATCGTCGTCGTCTTGCCGGTGCCGTTGACGCCGACCACCATCAAGACCGAGGGGCGATCCGGCAGGTGGATGCGTGCCACCTCCTCCCCACCCGGAGAGGCGGTTTCGGCCAGCACCTCGATCAGGCGATCGCGGAGCGCCTCGCCGCCGGAGAGCTCCCCCGCCTCCACCTCGTCTTCGAGCCGCCGGACGACCGCCGCCGTCGTCCTGGCCCCGACGTCGGCCAGGATCAGCGCCTCCTCGAGGCGCTCCCAGGTCTGCTCGTCGATCCGCTCGGTGAAGCTCGAGGAGAGCTCCGCGGTGAGCGCCTGGCGGCTCCGGGAGAGCCCCTCGCGAAGGCGGCGAAAGACCCCCACCCGCTCCTCCTCCGGAGCCGGGGCCGGGACCTCGCGATCACCCAGGTCGAATGCCTCTTGCCAGCTGCGCGCCACGGCGGCGCAGGGTACCGGCGCCTAGGCGGCTTCAGCGGCGGCCGGCGGCGCCGCCGGCTCGACACCGGTGCCGAGCTCGTCCCGCGGCAGCTTGCGCGAGACGACCTTGGTGACGCCGTCGCCGCCCATGCTGACCCCGTAGAGGATGTCGGCGGCGTCCATCGTCCGCTTCTGGTGCGTGACGACGATGAACTGCGAGCGCTCGGCGAAGCGGCGGACCAGGCGCAGGAAGCGATCGATGTTGATGTCGTCAAGCGCCGCCTCGACCTCGTCGAGGATGTAGAAGGGGCACGGGCGCGCCATCAGGACGGCGAAGACGAAGGCCAGCGCCACCAGTGACTTCTCGCCGCCGGAGAGCAGGGAGAGCCGTCTTGTGGACTTGCCCGCAGGGGTCACCTCGATCTCGACTCCGCCGTCCTCGTCCGGCGGCGTCAGCTCGTCGAGCTCGGCCGCCGCCTTCTCGTCACCGTCGGTCTCCGGGGCCCGGCCGGCGAAGGGCCGGGGCCCGAGCTCGACGCGTCGCAGGCGCCCGCGGCCGCCGGGGAAGAGCTCGGCCACCATCTCCTCGAAGGCGCGGGCGGTGGCCTCGAAGGTCTGTTCGAAGGCGGCTGCGATCTCCCTGTCGGTGCGGCGGATCAGGGCGCGCAGCTCCGTGATCGCCTTCTCGAGGTCCTTGCGCTGCTCGGCCAGCTCGGTGACGTGCTCCCTCGCCTCCTCGTACTCCCGCTGCGCCAGGGGGTTGACGGGGCCGATCTGCTCGCGGTTGCGGTCCAGCCTGGCGAGACGCGACTCGATCCCCTCGCGCTCCTCGCCAAGCGGGTCGGTGGCGGCCGAGAGCTCCTCGCCGAGCGCGGCGCCGAGCCGCTGCAACTCGGCGGTGCTCTCGTCGCGGTGGCCGCGCAGCTGGGTCGCCTCGACCTCGGCGACCGTCATCGCCTCGCTCGCCTCGCGCAGCTCGGCCTGCAGGCCGAACTCCTGCTGGGAGCACTCGCGGAGCTCGGCCGCGATCTCGCCCCGGCCGTCGCCCTCCTGTTCCGCGAGCTTCGAAACCCGCCGCTCGAGCACCTCGCCGAGGCGGACGAGAGCGTCATGGGCGCGCCGCAGGGCCGGCAGCGTCTCGCTCTCCAGCGAGATCCGGCGCTCGAGCTCGCGGCGGTCGCGAAGGCGCTTCTCGCGGGCTCGCTCCGCCGCCTCGGCGTGGCGCCGCTCGGCCGTCAGCTCGGCCTCGAGCTTTGCCCGCTGTATCGCTGAGCCTGGCCCCTCGTCACCGCGCTCGGCGTGGCGCTCGGCGAGCCAGCTGGTACGGCTCGCCTGCTCGGCCGCCTCGTCCAGCCTGCGGCGAGCATCGCGCAGGTCCCGCTGCGATGCCTCCTCGCGCTGGCGCACCTCGGCGAGGGCGGACTCCGCTCGCTCCAGATCGCGCCGGGCGCGTTCCTCGGTCTGCTCGCGCTGTCTCAGCCGGGAGGCGAGCTCCTCGCGCTCCGAGCGAGCGGCCAGAGCCGGGTCCGTCCCCTCCCGTGGAAGACGGCGAACCTCTCCGGCGGCGGCGTCATAGCACTCGCCGTCGACGGTCACGGCGACCCCGCTGAAGCCTTCGGCGATCTCGTCCAGCTCGTCCACCAGCCAGGCATCCGCCAGCAGCCGCTCGGTGATCGGCGCCGCGTCGCCGCGCGCCTCGACCAGGTCGAGCAGGCGCCGGGCGCCGTCCTTCGGGGCCCCGGACGGCTTCTTCGCCGGAGCGGTCGAGATCAGGGCGCGGGCGGCGCCCTCGGCTCCGGCGAGCCGCTCACGGCCCTCCTCGACGGAGCCCACGATGGAGGCACGCAGCCGCTCGCCGAGGACCGCCGAGACGGCGCGCTCCAGACCGGAGCCCGTCTCCAGCATCCCCGCGAGAGCCTCGTGCTCGCCCTCGACGGCGGCGGCGGCGAGCTTCGCCTCGACGGCGGCCAACTCGCCGGCGAGGGCCGCGCGGCGCTCCGTGGCCCTCTGCGCCTCCGCCCGCGCTCGCTCGTCAAGCTGTGTCGCCCGCCGGAGGGCCGCCCTCGCCTCGTCCTCGGCCCGCTCGAGCGGCTCGAGGGCGGCCTTGGCGGCGGCTCTCCGCCTCTCGGCCTCGTCGGCTTCGCGCCGCAGGCGAGTCCCCTCCTCCGAGAAGTCGGCGCCGAGCCCTTCGAGCTCCGCCTCCAGCTCGACGATCCGGGCGGCGGCCGCGGCCTCATCGGGCTCCTCCTCGAGCGCGTCGAGGCGCAGCTGTCGCTCCCCGAGGGCGCTGCGCAGGTCCCGCTCGGCGAGCTCGAGCGACTCGGCCCGGGCACGGACCCGCTCGGTGGCGGTCCGCGCCTCCGCCAGCAGCTCCCCGTGGCGGCGCCGGCCCTCCTCCGCGGCCGCGACCCGCTCCTCGATCGCGGCGCGCCGCGCACGGACCTCCTCGAAGCGCTTCTCGACCGAGTCCCGCCTGGTCCTGACCTCCGACAGCCTCCTCTCCGCCGCGCCCAGCTGCTCCTGGTGCAAGCGGAGGTCGTCGCCGACGATCTTCGCCCTCAGCTCGTTCGCCTGGCGCAGCAGCCTCGCGGTGCGCTCGGCGGCCTCGGCCTGGCGCTTCAGCGGCCGCAGCCGCGAGCGCGCCTCGCGCTCGACGTCCAGCGCCCGCTCGAGGTTGTCCCGGGTGCGATCGAGCTTGAGCTGGGCGCTGTGGCGGCGCCTCCGGTGCTTGCCCAGGCCGGCCGACTCCTCGATCAGCATGCGCCGGTCCTTGGGCTTGGAGCTGACGATCTCCTCCACCCTCCCCTGGCTGATCACCGAGTGGGCCTCGCGGCCCATGTTGGTGTCGGAGAGCGCCTCGACGATGTCGACGAGGCGGCAGCGGGCCCCGTTCAGCCGGTACTCGCCCTCGCCGTTGCGCTCGATTCGCCGGGAGATCGAGAGCTCGGAGAACTCACTCGCGGCCCTTCCCTCGGAGTTGTCGATCACCACCTCCACCTCGGCGAAGCGCCGCGGCGACTGGCCGTTGCCGCCCGCGAAGATCACGTCCCGCATCTGCTGGCCGCGGACCGCGGAGGGGCTCTGCTCGCCCAGCGCCCAGAGGACGGCGTCCGTGATGTTGGACTTGCCCGAGCCATTTGGGCCGACGATCACGCTGACGCCCGGCGAGAAGGTGAGCCGGGTGCGGTCGGGGAAGGACTTGAAGCCCTTCAGGTTGATGGCCTTCAGATACATCTCAGGTGCAAGGGTGGCAGGGATGTACAGGCTCTCGCTTCACCCGGACGAAACCGGACCTCAGCCACGCAGCTTCTTCAGCGCCCGCCTGGCCGCGGCCTGCTCGGCTTCCTTCTTGCTTCGCCCGGAGCCGACGCCGAGCTCGTCCTCGCCCACCGTCGCGCGGATCTCGAAGCGGCGGTCGTGCGGCGGCCCCGCCTCGCTCGCCACCTCATAGCTCACGGTCACCCCGTCGCGCGCGAGCCGCTCCTGCAGCTCGGACTTGAAGTCGAGGCGCTGGCGCGTCGCCTGCTCGACCTCGTCCTCGAACGCCTCGATGATCGCCGCCGAGGTGCGCTCGAAGCCATGCGCCAGGTAGCACGCCCCGATCACCGCCTCGCAGACCGAGGCCAGGGTGCGCTCCGAGGCGAGCAGAGTGTCGACGGGCAGCCCGTCGCCGTCGTCGGGAGCCTCCCCCGAGAGCATCTCGGGAAGCTCCAGGCGACGGGCCACCTCGGCGCAGGCGCGCCCGCTGACCGCCTGGTTGAGGATCTTCGTGAGCTCGCCGATGTCGGCATCCGGGTGCGCCTCGAAGAGGAGCGCGGCTACGGAGAGGCCGAGAACGCTGTCGCCGAGAAACGCGAGCCTGCCGTAGGACTCGGTCCTCCTCCCGACCCAGGATGAATGGGAGAGTGCCTGTCGGCGCAGCTCTTCGGGAGTGTCCGCGAACAGCTCCGCCAGCGAGGCGGTGCCGGGTGTCATCGGATCAGGGCGCCCGCCTCCCCCTTCGTCAAGCGGTTGAGCCTCCGCCTTCGCTTCTGAGCACCCTTGCATCTCCGGGGACGCGGGCACAGACGAAGTCGACGGCGTCGCCGACGGTCTCGATGTCGGCGGCCTCCTCCTCGCTCACTCGGATCCCGTAGCGATCCTCGAGCTCCATGACCAGCTCATAGAGGTCGAGCGAGTCGGCGTCGAGGTCATCTCGGAACCTGGTCTCTGGCTGGATCTTGTCCGGGTCCACCTCCAGCTCCGTGCTGAGGTGGTTGCGGACGAGGGTCATCACCTCTTCGCGTTCCATCGCCTGGATTATCCCCTACAGGGGTCGCGACGGCAGCGGCCAGCGGATGAGTCGCTCCGGGCTTCGCCCGTCGCTCCCAAGCCGAGCGGCCTGGCGGTCGCTACTCCGCCGTCCCCGAGGGCTCCTCGCGAAGGGCTTCCCGCGTGGCGCCCGACGCCGCCAGCAACTCGGCTGTGCGCTCCACGGCGCGCTCGCGGACGGCGCGATCGGCCAGCCGCACGGCGCTGGCGATCCCCTCGGGAGTCGAGCTTCCATGGGCGACCACGGCCACCCCCCGCAGGCCGAGAAGGATCGCCCCGCCGACCGAGTTCGGATCCATGCTGCGACGCAGGCTGCCGAGGGCCGGGCGCAGGAGGAGGCCGCCGGCGGCCGCCATCGGCCCGGAGCGAGCGGCGGCGCGGACCGCCTCCGCAACCGCCCTCGCGGTGCCCTCCAGCGTCTTCAGGGTGACGTTGCCGGTGAAGCCGTCCGTGACCACGACATCGGCCTCCCCTGAGAGGAGGTCGCGCCCCTCGACGTTGCCGATGAAGCGGACGCCCTCGGTGGCGGTGAGCGCCTCGTGCGCCTCGACGACGTCCGCCCTGCCCTTCTTCTGCTCCTCCCCGACCGAGAGGAGGGCGACCCTGGGGCGGTCGACGCCGAGGACGGCGCGACTGAAGGCCGAGCCGAGGAAGGCGAACTGGATCAGGTGCTGGGGCCGGACGTCGGTGTTGGCGCCAGCGTCCAGGAAGACCAGCGGCGAACCGTGCCTGCCGGGGATCGGGATCTGCACGGCCAGGGCCGGGCGGTGCACGCCCTGTGAGCGCTTCAGCGCGAACAGCGCGGCCGTCATCGTGGCGCCGGTGGAGCCGGCGCTGACGAGCGAGCTGCAGCGCCCCTCGGCGACCGCCGCCGCTGCGCGAACCACGGAGGCCTCCGCCCCCGAGCGCACCGCCGCCACCGGCTCGGCCTCGTTGCCGATCCATTCGGTGGTCGGCTCGAGCTCGACCCCCTCCATCGTCTCGAGCGAGGACGGCCCGAAGATCCGGACCCGGATGCCGTCCGCCGCCGCCAGCCGGGCCCCCTCGAGCACGATCTCGGAACCGCCGTCCGTGCCATAGCCGTCGAGGGCGACGGGCACGGACATCTCAGCCGTCAAGCCGCCACCGCCTCCTCCCCATCCAACGAGTTGCTCCTCCGCTTCGCCTGCGGAGCACCCTCGCATCACCGGGGGCGGCTCCCATCGGGGACCTGCCTCTAGTCCTGCGGCGAGGGCCGCTCGGGCTGCGGTCCCGCCTCCGGGACCTCGTGGCGAACCACCTCACGCCCGGCGTAGGTGCCGCAGGTCGGGCAAACCCGGTGTGGCAGGCGCGGGCTGTGGCAGCGCGGGCACTCGTTCAGCCTCGGAGTCGATGCCCTGTGCTGGGCGCGCCGCTTGTCGCGCCGCGTGCGGGACTGTCGCTTCTTGGGGACCGCCATTGGCGCGGCATGGTAGCTGTCGTCCGGCGGCGGTGTTCGTCCTGATCCGGGCGCGGTTCAGGGCGGCGGCCGCTGATGCGGGGACGCAGGTGCTACTCGAGTCTCAGGTCCCGCAACCTGCTCATTCGCGGATCGCCGCCCTGGGAGTGCCGGTGCGCGTCGGGGTTCGCGTCGTTGAGCGACTCCCCGCAGACGGAGCAGAGGCCGGCGCAATCAGGCCGACAGAGCGGCTGCGAGGGAAAGGCGAGGACCAGGGCGTCGTTCGCCCAGCGCTCCACGTCCAGGTTGCCCTCGGCGACGTAGGGGCTGCGCAGCTCCTCGTCGTTCGACACGGGCTGGTCGACCTCGCGGGCGTCGACCGAGATCTCGTTGCCGGCCGGCTCCAGGCAGCGGACGCAGGGCCCCGTCAGCTCGGTGGCGAAGCGAAGCCGAAGCGCATAGCCGCTGCTGGTCCGGGAGACGTCGAGCCGAGCCTCGCTGCCGCCGCCCGGGGGCGCGTAGGTCTGACCCCCGAGGACGATGGGATCGAGCCCGACCTCGAGGTCGAGCGCCCTTGCCTGACCGGAGGACAGCGCGAGGCGCTCGAGATCGACGATTCCGCCTTCCGCATACACTCGCTTCGAGGGTAGCGAGCCACCGTGTGCGCCCAATTCCACTGGAACCCGGGGACTTACCTGGAGGAGATCCGGGCCGAGGTCCCGCGCTACGACGAGCTTCAGAGGGCCGCCGTCGACGCGATTCCGTTCCCCCCGGACCGGGTTCTCGAGCTCGGAATGGGAACCGGCGAGACGACGCGCGTCCTCCTGGGGGCCTATCCGGACGCCTGGGTGATCGGTCTGGACTCGAGCCCCGAAATGGTCTTCCAGCTGCGCCGGGAGTACGACGACGTCCAGCTCGCCCGCATGGAGGACCCCCTCCCGGACGGCCCCTGGGACCTGGTGATCTCGGTCCTCTCGGTCCACCACCTGAAGGACGACGCCAAGCGCGCCCTGTTCCGGCGGGTCCGCGAGCAGGCGCGGGCCCTCGTCATCGGCGACGTCGTCAAGGCCGAGCAGCAGGTGACGCCGATCGATCCCGAGATCGACTTCCCGGATACCGCCGACGAGCTCGCCGAGTGGTGCGGCGGCGAGATCACCTGGACCGCCGACGACCTCGCCGTGGTCAGAGCCGTCTACGGCTGAGTTGAGAGGAGAGCAGATGACCCACCACAATCCCGAGCAGCCCGGCCCGCCGCCCTCCGCCGACGAGGGCGTCGTCCTCTACGAGAAGCGCAACCGGATCGCCTACCTGACGATCAACCGGCCCGAGGCGCGGAACGCGGTCAGCCCCGAGGTCCACCGGGCGATGATCGCCGCCTGGGCGGACTTTGCTGAGGACGACTCCGTCGACGTCGCCATCCTGACCGGCGCCGGCGACGACGCCTTCTGCGCCGGCGCCGACCTGAAGGAGTACATCCCGCCGATCATGGCCGGGGCGCGCGGGGACGACATCCGCGAGGTCGTCGAGCTCGGACTGAACGGCTTCACTCGCGGACAGCACCGGATCTACAAGCCGATCGTGGGCGCGATCAACGGGTGGGCCCTCGCCGGCGGCCTGGAGACCGCGCTCGCCTGCGACATCCGGATCGCCTCGGATCGCGCGATGTTCGGTTCCTTCGAGGCCCGCCGCGGCTTCCACCACGGCGACGGCGGCATCGTGCGCCTGGTCAACACCTGCGGCACCGGGATCGCCCTGGAGATGCTGCTCACCGCCGAGCCGATCGACGCCCAGCGGGCGCTGCAGTGCAACCTCGTCTCGAAGGTCGTCCGCCACGAGAGCCTGATGGAGGAGGCGGAGACGGTCGCCCGCCAGATCCTGCGCAACTCGCAGCGCGCCGTGCGCTCCGCCAAGCAGACGATCCTCGACACGATCGGCAAGACGCTCGACGAGCAGCTCCGCAACGAGGCCTGGAACGCCTACACCTGCGCTGATCCGGACGAGACCGCCGAGCTCCTGGGCCGCTTCTACGAGAAGACCGACGCCGGCCGCGCCGGGAGCCACCGCACCGAGCTCTGAGCCAAGCCTCGCGGGCCCGGCGCTTCAACTGGAGGGTGACCGTCTCGAACAGGGTGCAGGGAGCGCCCGGCGGCTGGTTCGGCCCCTGGGCGCATAGAGAAGCAAGGCGAGCGCTGGATCAGGAAGGCGAAGAAGAGATTCGGGGCGGGCAGAGTCGCCGGGCAACCTCCGGGCCGATCCCGACCCACGCCAGCACGAGCGGCCAGAGCTCTCCCTCGC
This sequence comes from Solirubrobacterales bacterium, assembly GCA_035310805.1. GTDB lineage: Bacteria > Actinomycetota > Thermoleophilia > Solirubrobacterales > 70-9 > DASUPK01. The sequence goes on along the minus strand of DATGDO010000194.1, from coordinate 4,445 downwards.
CCAGGTTGTAGGCCGCGAGCATCTCCTCCCAGGACTCCTTCTGGACAAGCCCGCCGAAGCTGAACTCGAAGACCACCGTCATCGCGGTCCAGGCGGCGCCTACGGTGAGCGCGTCTCGGCGCGTCTCGAGCGGCCAGCGCCGCTGCAGCGCGAGGAAGTAGAGCGTAAAGGCGCCAACACCGGTGAGCCCCGAGATCTGCCCGGCCCGGTGGTAGCTCAGTCGGTTCGCGTAGGTGGCCTCGCGAATCCCACCGTTGGCGATCGCGATCAGCAGCGCACCGCCCCAGGCGGCGAGCCAGCGCTTCCGGATCCGGCTCACCCCTCCTCCGCGTAGCCCGGTCGGGCGATCTCCAGCTTGCGGCGCACGTGCTCCTCGAGCCGAGGGACGAGCTGGTCGATCCGATCGTCGAGCTCACCCGAGCGCAGCCTCGCCGAGAGCTCGGCGGCGGCGGTGTGCACGTCCTGGACCTCCTCGCCGAGGAGGTCGTTGAAGAGCTCCAGGTCCTCGCGGTCCGGGGCGTCGGCGGCGCGGATCTCCCTGGCCACGACCGCGCAGACGTTCGCGGCGACCAGGACCTTGAAGCGCTGCTCCCGCGACACCTGCGGCCGCAGCTCACCGAAGAGGTATTCGGCAACCGATTCGAGCAGCTCGGGCGCGGTCGGGCGGTCCTGCATCACGCCGCCGCTCGGATCAGCTCGAGCAGATCCCATTCGGGCTCGCAGACCCGGCGCCCCAGCGAGGCGAGCTCGTGGCTTCGTCGCACGCCGCTCAAGTGGTCATCTGCCTGGCGGGCGCAGATCACGGCCCACTTCACGTTGCCGAACACCTCCCAGAAGTGAACCCGGTCGCGATCGACGGTCCCGCCGCCGGCCGACTCGTAGGCGGAGACGAACTCGTCGATACCTCCCAACCCAGCCACCGCCCGATCGTCCTTGCCGAAGCGCCAGGACCGGATACAGAGCCAGCCGATGTCCTCCGCCGGGTCTCCGAGGTGGGCGAGCTCCCAGTCGATCACGGCGACGAGGCCATCCTCGTCGACGATGAAGTTGCCGAGCCGGAAGTCGCCGTGGACCAGCCGCGGGACCGCCGGCTCCGGAAGGTGGGCTCGCAGCCAGCGCAGGCCCAGCTCCACGGCGGGCAGCGGCTCCCCGATCTCGTCGAGCTGGCGCTCCCACTCCTCGACCTGGGCGAGCGCCGGATCCGTCGTGCGAGGGGGCTCCGCAGGCGAAGCCGAGGAGCCACCCGTTTCATGTCGCGGCAGGACCCCGTCGAGCTTCGCGGTATCGATCGAGTGGATCCGCGCCAGCGCCTCGGCCAGCTGACCGGTGAGCCTCGCGCGAGCTCTCTCGAACTCGGGCTTGCGCAGGACGCGCGGCGCGACCGAGGTCCCCTCGAGGTGCGCCATCAGCAGCCCGGGCGAGCCGAAGCGGCCGCCCTCGGGCTCGCAGGCGAGCGGCTCCGGAACCGGCACGGCCGCCTCCGCCGCCGCCCGGATCAGGGCGAACTCCTTGCCGATCGGGACCAGAGACACCGATCCCCTGGGGTCCCGCCGCAGCACCCAGCGGCCGGCCTCGCCCTCTGCCAGCCAGGTCTCGCGCGAGGCTCCCCCGGGGATCCGGCTGAGGCGTAGATCGCCGGGCTCGATGCCCTGCTCGGCGAGGACCGCGCGGACCCCGCTCGCGAGCGCCTCCTCCATGGGAGAAGCCTAGTGACGGTCAGCCGGCCAGAGCCAGCGGCGACGCGGACCGAGCAGTCCCCTGCGCCCGGTGACCCCGCGGCGGGGCCGGCGACGAAGTGACGATCGCCGCAGTGATCAGTTCACCGCCCGCCCGGATACCCGGGCCGGATGGCACTAACCCTGGCTACCTAGCCGATCTCGGAGGGTTCGCGCTCGCGACCCTGGAGCCGGTCGCGGCCGCGCTGCACCGCCTGCAGGAACTTCTGGAGGTTGACCTCGAGGGTCGAGAGGATGTCGTCTGCGTAGTCCTCGGCGCCGAGGCGGATCTCCCGCTCGCGCTCGCGGGCCTCCTCGACGATCTCCTCGGCCGCCCGCTCGGCCTGACGGGTGATCTCCTCGTTGGCGACCAGGCGGGCCTGCTGCTCGCGGGCCTCCTTGACGATCCGCTCGGCCTCGCGCTTCGCCTCGGCGAGCATCTCCTGGCGCTCCTTGACGATCCAGCGCGCCTGCTTGATCTCCTCGGGGATCGTGGCACGCATCTGGTCGAGGAGGTCGTAGATCTCCTCGCGGTCGACACGCACCTGGTCCGTGAGCGGCACCGGCCGCGCGTTGTGAACCAGGTCGTCGAGCTTGTCGATCAGAACGAGAACGTCCATCAGCGGTCCTTTACATCCGGGTGGCCCTCGGCCGAGGCCTGCGGGCACTCTCGGATCTTACGCATCGGGCCTTTCGACCGGCCCCGAGCTGCCTTTCTACGCGGAACTGCAAGCTCCTGCCCACCCCCACGCACGACGAACTCAGCGGGTCAGCCGTTCCGCAAGGGCCCTTGCAACCGGCGCGGGCACCAAATCGCCCACGTCGCCCCCGAAGGTGGCCATCTCCTTCACCCCCGTCGAGGAGAGGAAGCTGTAGTTCGCGGAGGCGAAGATGTACATGCTCTCGATGTCCGGTGCGAGCTTCCGGTTGAGCTGATTCATCTCGAACTCGTACTCGAAGTCCGAGATCGCCCGCAGCCCCTTGACCATGGCGCTCGCTCCCTGCTCCCGCGCAAACTCGACCAGCAGGTTGGAGAAGACCTCGATCTGGACGTTCTCCAGGTCGGCCGTGGCTTCCTCGAGGAACTGCCGGCGCTCCTCGGCAGTGAAGAGCGTCTTCGCCTTGCGGACCGGCTGGTTGACGACCCCGACCACGACCTTGTCGAACACCTTGGCCGCTCGGCCGATCACGTCGAGGTGACCGTTGGTGACCGGGTCGTAGCTGCCCGGGCAGACCGCGACGCGCGGCCTCTCCTCACTCATCGGCCAGCTCCGCCGATCACGTTGCTCCTCGGCTTCGCCTGCGGAGCACCGTCGAAGATGCGGATCATCGTGTCCCCGTAGGTCCGCTCGGTGAGCACCGGCAGGGAAAGAGGCAGCGGCCGATCCGGGGAGGACTCGACCATCACCCTCCCCCCTTCTGCCAGGACGCGTCGTATGAGCGGGTCGAGATCTGCTGCAAGGCGGTCGGCGAGTCTATAGGGCGGGTCGCAGAGCACGAGATCGAAGGATCCCTCCTCAGCCCCGCGCAGAAAGCGCGCTGCATCCTCGCGGACAACCTGCGCCCGCTCGGTCAGGTCGAGCGATTCGAGGTTGGCCCGCGCGGTACGCGGGTGGGTGTCGACGAGGGTGGCCTCGGCGGCGCCCCTGGAGAGCGCCTCGATTCCGAGGGCGCCCGTCCCGCAGAACAGGTCCAGGACCCTGGCCCCGGAGACGTTCCCGAGGATCGAGAACACCGCCTCGCGCACCCGCTCGGTCGTGGGCCGGACCTCCCGCGCGCCGCGCGGACCTCGGATGCGGCGGCCGCCGAGCTCTCCCCCGGTTATACGGAGCTCGGCCATGCTAGGCGGCTATCTGCTCGACCCGCTCGTCGCCGAAGCGCCGCCTCGCCTCGTCCATCAGCGGGCCGAGCTCCGAGACCTCGAGGGAGCCAAAGCGCTCGTACAGCTCGAGCACCCGCCGGCGGGCCTCGAGCAGCAGCGCCGTGTCCTCCGGCAGCGAGGCCGCGCGGAATCTCGGCAGGCCATGCTGCCGCGTCCCGAGGATCTCCCCCTCTCCACGAATCGAGAGATCCACCTCGGCCAGCGCGAAGCCGTCGCCCTCCGCGGCGATCGTGTCGAGCCTCGCCCTGGCGGCAGGGGACTCCGGATCGCCGAAGAGGATGCAGAAGGAGTCGTGCTCGCCTCGGCCGACTCGCCCTCGAAGCTGGTGAAGCTGCGAGAGCCCGAAGCGCTCGGCCCCCTCGACCAGCATCACCGTCGCATTGGGAACGTCGATGCCGACCTCGATGACCGTGGTGGCCACCAGGACGTCCGCCTCGCCGGAGCTGAAGTTGTCCATCGCACGCGCCTTCTGCTCGGATGACATATGGCCGTGCAGGAGGGCCACGCGGAAGTCCCGCAGCTCCGTCTTGGCGAGCCGCCTGGCCTCGGCCTCGGCCGCCCTGGCCTCGGTCAGCTCCGACTCGCTGACCAAAGGGCAGACGACGTAGGCCTGCCGCCCCTCGCGGAGGCGCTCGCGGATGAACTCGTAGGCCGCCGCCCGGTGCTCCTCGTCGACGACCCGCGTCCGGATCGGCTGGCGGCCCCTGGGCAGCTCGCGCAGCGCGGTGGTGTCGAGGTCCCCGTACGCAGTCAGGGACAGCGTCCGCGGGATCGGGGTCGCGGTCATGTGGAGGACGTGCGGGAGCCGCTTCCCCGGGCCCTTGGCGTCGAGGGCGGCGCGCTGACGT
>DATGDO010000193.1:0-18310 GCA_035310805.1 Solirubrobacterales bacterium | reverse complement strand
AAGATGCCGCGGAGCTTGGCCAGCAGCGCACCCTTGAGGACGAGCAGCGGACCGGCAGGGAAGATCGCCGCGAGGGTCTTGGTGTCGGAGCGAAGCTGGGAGCGGAACTCACGGCAGGCATCGCATCCCTTGAGATGGCGGCGAACCGGGCCGGAGATCTTGGCGAGCCCTTCGGCGGCCTCGGCGAGATCGAGCCGCACCTCGTCGCAGGTCAACTGCCTTGCCTGGCTCGACTCCGCGAGGGCAATACGCGCCCGGACCAGCAGGGACTTGACGCCCGGCACGGTCGTGTCCATCGCCTGGGCGATCTCCTCGTAGCTCATCGCGTCGATCTCGCGTAGCAACAGGGCGGACCGCTGGGTCTCGGGAAGCTTGTGGACGTCGGATAGGAGGTTGCGGAATTCCTCGCGGTTCTGGACCCGCTCATGGGTGGTCACCCCGTTCATGTGGGGGTGGGTGTCCATCGTGTCCTGGCCGTCCGCGGTGGGTTTGCGCAGATGATTGAGGCTGCGGTTGCGGGCGATCCGGTAGAGCCACGGCTTGACCGCGATCGGCCGCTCATCGGCGACCATCGCGTTGTAGGCGGCCACGAAGACCTCCTGGAGCACGTCCTCCGCATCCTCGGTCGAAGCGAGCATCTGGCGACAGAAGCCCAGCAGCCGCGACTGATAGCGCTCGACCAGGGTGTCGAAGGCGTGCTGATGGCCCTTGCGGGTGAGCGCGACAAGGCTCTCGTCGCCCTGAAAGCGAAGAAGCGGCGAACGTCGGGCGAACAGCCCGCGTCGCTGTGCGTGTGTGAGAGTGGAAGCTTCCAAGACCAGTCGGGGATTGAGAAGCGGCTCTCCTCTCCTTCCCCCGTGAAACACGGTAGCAGCGAGTCTGTTGCGCTCCCCGAGGCCTTAATGCCGCCGAAATCTGGCCGCTAGGCTCGCCGCCGGCCGCAATCTGCGGGAAGTCTCTCCTCGAATCACCGTGATGTCGGCGCTCGGTGAAAGGCCCTTCCAAGCCAGCCGCCGCTCGGCCGCGTACGCTTGAGAAGCGATGAACACGACCCGGCTGCTCCTCAACCTCGGCGCGTCCGAGCGCTCCAAGAGTGACGCCTTAGCCAGGGCGCTCGAGGACCACTCGCTCGCGAGCTTGGCCTAGGCCGGGCGAGGGAGGCCTCGGCGCGACGGATAACCGGCCGGGGTGGCGCAACTGGTCGACGCAGCGCCCTTAAAAGGCGCGGTCCCCTCGGGGACATGTGGGTTCGAATCCCACCCCCGGCATTGGAAGGCTCTGGCGCCGGTCACAGGGGCGATTACCTCTGAGGGAATCGCCGGGCCGCGGGGGCATGACCGGCTCGATCTGCGGTGAGGTCCGCTGTCGCCATGCCCTGCATGATGCCCCTCCTCGATGGGTATGGTCCGCCCTCGTGAATGTCCTGATCGTCGGCGGCCACGGCAAGATCGCCATGCGGCTCGCGAAGATCCTCGTCGGGCGCGGCGACAGCCCGCGCGGGATCATCCGCAAGACCGAGCAGGCGGAGGATCTGGAGAAGATCGGCGCCGAGCCGATCGTGCTCGACATCGAGAACGTCGAGATCGACGATGCGGTCGCGGGCGCCGACGCGGTGGTCTTCGCGGCCGGCGCGGGCCCGGGCAGCGGCCCGGCGCGCAAGCGCACCGTGGACTACGCCGGCGCCGTCAAGCTCGCGGACGCCGCCGCGTCCCATCGGATCCGCCGCTACGTGATCATCAGCGCGATCGGGGTCAACCGTCCCGAGCGCTGGTCGGGCGACATGGGTCCCTACTACGAGGCCAAGGCGCAGGCCGACAAGTACGTGATGGACAGCGGCCTCGACTACACGATCGTGCGCCCCGGTCGATTGACGGACGACGAGGGCACCGGCAAGGTCAATGTGGCCGAGACGATCGAGGGGGGCGGCGCGGTCGCGCGCGACGACGTGGCGCTCGTGCTCGCGGAAGTGCTTATCGCAGACAACACGATCGGCAAGTCATTCGATCTGGTCAGCGGCGAAACGCCCGTCGCGGAGGCGATCGCCGCGCTGTAGGACAATCGGTGGTTGACCCATGTCCCACCCGCTCACATGGCTCTACAAGAGGTTGGGGCGCCACTACCCGGCCGTGTTCATCACGGCCGAGCTCCAGATCGCCTTCCTCGTCGCGACGGGCGCGGTAGCGCTGTTCAGCTTCTACTACTCGGTCCCCAAGGGCGACTTCCTCAAGGTCCTCGCGATCACGCTCGTGCTGACGGCGGTGGCGATCGGCGTCGTGCTCGTTCGGGTGCTGAAGAGGCTGCGGCCGCTGAAGGCCTGGATCGGCGGCGAGCGCTCCTCGGAGCAGACGGCCGAGGCCTGGCATCTCGCCGTCAACATGCCGATGGAGCTGATCCGGCGGGACTTCCTCCTGCCCATCTTGGTCACCCTCGCGACGGTCGTCGCCTCGGTGATCATCCTCCAGCTCAGCTGGCTCGCCTTCTTCCCGATCGCAATCGCGGCGCTGCTCTCGGTCGCCTACGTGGCGATCCTGCACTACCTCGCCCTCGAGCTCGCGATGCGGCCGATCCTCTTCGACATCAACGCCGCGCTCGACACGCCTGTGCGAATCGACCGGCCGGTCGTCCCGCTGCGGGTGAAGCTGCTCGGCTCGCTGCCGCTGATCAACGTGATCACCGGCATCGTGGTCGCGGCGCTGACCGCGGATGGCGGCGGCACGGACGCGCTCGGGATCAACGTGCTGATCGTACTGTTCGTCTCCTTCACCGTGAGCTTCGAGCTGACCGTGCTGCTCTCTCGCTCGATCCTGCGCCCGATCGAGGACCTCGAGGCGGCGACGGAGCAGATCCGCCACGGCCGCTTCGACGAGCACGTCCCGGTGACGACCTCGGACGAGTTCGGGGAGCTCTCCTCGGCCTTCAACCAGATGGCGGACGGGCTGGCCGAGCGCGAGCGGCTGCGCGAGGCGTTCGGCACGTACCTCGACGAGGAGGTCGCCCGGCACCTGATCAGCGAGGACTTCGAGGCGCCCGGCGAGGAGGTCGTGGTCTCTCTCGTCTTCGTCGACGTGCGCGACTTCACCACCGCGGCCGCGGAGGCCGACGCTCCGGAGATCGTCGCGCGGCTCAACGAGCTCTTCGAGTGCATCGTTCCGATCGTCGCCCGCCATCGTGGCCACATCGACCAGTTCATCGGCGACGCGGTGCTCGCGCTCTTCGGCGCGCCCGAGCGGGTTCCCAATCACGCCGACCGCGCGGTCCAGTGCGCAGTGGAGCTGGCGCGGACGATCAACAGCCGCCGGCCCGGCGGGTTCGAGGTGGGCGTCGGGGTCAACTCCGGCAAGGTGGTGGCAGGATCGATCGGCGGGGGCGGCCGGCTTGCCTTCAGCGTGATCGGCGATGCCGTCAACCTCTGCTCGCGGGTGGAGGCCGCGACCCGCGAGACCGGCGACCCGGTGCTGATCACCGCCGATACCCGCGCGCTCCTGTCGGAGACGATCGAGGTGGAGTCACGCGGTGTCCGCGAGATCCGCGGCTACGACCGCGGGGTCGAGCTTTTCGCTCCGATCGTCCCGGTCGCGGTCGCGACGGGGCCGGGCGCCGACGTCAACGACCCGCTCGGCGATCCGACGGTGGGCGGCCTCGGCCGCACGCCGGCTGCCAACGAGGGCCTCGGCCGCACCTCGCGCCCCGGCCCTGGGGTGGGCCGGGCGGGTGTTCGTCACGACGCCGGACTCGGCAAGACCCACACGCTGCCCGGCTCCTGAGCCCAGGCAGACCCTCCAGTGTCGCCGCGCCCCCGCGCAGGCGAGCTCAGGGCCGGACACCTACCCTCGTCCTGCAACCTTGGAATTCGGCAATCCCGCGGATACGCAGGGGAATCGCGGCGGCCTGGTAAGACTGCTGGGATGGGGAAGGGGCCGAAGACGACCGAGCCCCCGAGCGGGGTTCCCGAGAAGAGGCTCGACCGGCTCTTCCGCGCCCCCCTCGAGGAGTTCACCCCGGGCCGCGACGAGCTGGCCAGGTCGCTGCGCTCCGACGGCAAGACCGAGGCGGCGGACTGGGTGAAGGGGCTACAGAAGCCCACCCGCGCCGCCTGGATCGTCAATCAGGTGGCGGCCAGGAACACCAAGGCGATCTCCCAGCTGCTGCGTGCCAGCGCCGAGCTGCGGGAGGCGCAGGACGAGATGCTCGCCGGGTCCACGAATCACCGGAGACTGCGCGAGAGCGCCCAGCGGGTGCGCAAGGCGATCGATTCATTGACCGGGACCGCCGAGCAGATCGGCGGGCAGATAGGGGTCGGTCGGCAGATCCTCGGCCGGGTCGCGGAGACGCTGCAGGCTGCGGCCAGCGACCCCGAGGTGGCCGAGGCGATCGAGCGCGGCCGCCTCACCCGCGAGCAGCGGGCCGCGTCGATCGGACTGATCGGCTCGGCCACCCCCGCCCCGCGGGCCAAGGGAAAGGACCGTGAGGAGCTCATCCGGCGCGCCGACCGCGAGCGGGCGAAGCGCCGCCAGGCTGCGGAGCGCAAGCTCGTGGCGCTGGAGAAGAAGCTCGACCGCGAGCGGGAGAGGCTCGAGCGGGCGCGGGAGGCGGCCGAGGAGGCCGAGCGACGAGTTCACGAGGCCGAGCTCGACGCCACGGCCGCTCGGCGGGCCCTGGACGAGGTGTAGGGAATGAAAGCGCCGTCCGCGGGAATGACCGGCGACATGAAGGGCGGGGCTGCGGCAAGGACGCCGTACACCCCGGATCAATTCGACGAGGCGATCGAGACGGACGGCGAGCCCCGCGGCCAATATGCCGACCTGCTCCCCGCGCTCCAGGAGCTCGACTGGAGAAGGCGGCCGCGGAGCTGCGAAATCATCTCCGGCAGCAGGGCGTGGTCTTCAGGGGCGACGAGGGCCCGGAGGAGTTCCCGCTCGATCTGGTGCCGCGGCTGCCGGGCGCGTCCGAGTGGGAGGAGTTCGAGGCGGGGCTGCGCCAGCGCGCCGCCGCCCTCAACGCCTTCATCCGCGACGCCTACACGGAGCAGCGGATCGTCCGCGAGGGCGAGCTGCCCGCTCGCCTGATCGAGACATCCCAGAACTTCGAGGCCGAGATGGTCGGGGTGGAGGTGCGCGGGCCGTACGCGCCGGTGATCGGCTTCGACGTCGTTCGCGGCGACGACGGGCGTTTCCGGATCCTGGAGGACAACTGCATGAACCCCTCGGGGATCGCCTACGCGGTGGCCGCCCGCAGCGCGATCGACACCTTCGTCCCGCTCCAACCGCCGGCCGAGCGCCGCGACATCGCCTACGCCGTCGAGCTGCTCTCCGGGGTGCTCGCCGCCGCCGCGCCGAAAGGCGAGGGTGGGCCGAGCGCCGCGCTGATCTCCGAGGGCGAGGAGAACGGCGCCTGGTATGAGCACGTCGCCCTCTCGGAGCGGCTCGGCATCCCGATCGTCGATCCGGAGGATCTCGACGTCCGCGAGGACAGGCTGTACGGGGCGCCCAAAGGGGGGCGTCCCGTAGAGCTTCAGGTGATCTACCTGCGCGACCAGGTGGCCCAGCTCCGCGACGATCGGGGCACGCCGACCTGGCAGCACGAACTGCTGGGGCCCGTCCGCGCCGGCAACCTGAGCACCGTGAGCGCGTTCGGCTCCGGCGTCGGCGACGACAAGCTCACCCACGCCTACTCGGAGGAGCTGATCCGCTTCTACCTCGGCGAGGAGCCGATCATCCCGATCGTCAGGACCTACGACCTCGCGGTCGACGAGCAGCGCGAGGCGGCCTTCGACCGGATCGACGAGCTCGTCCTGAAGCCGCGGGCCGAGCTCGGGGGCAGGGGGTGGTGATCGGCAGACAGTCGGGCGCGGCCGAGCGCGAGGAGGTGATGCGGCTCGCGCGCGAGACGCCCGAGGACTACATCGCCCAGGAGACCGTGCGGCTCTCCACTCATCCGACCTATAGCGACGGCCGGCTGGAGCCCCGGCACATCGACCTGCGCGCCTTCGCCTACGGGGACGAGATCGCCCCGGGAGGACTGACCCGGGTGGCGATGGTGCGTGGCTCCCTGGTCGTCAACAGCACCCAGGGCGGCGGCGCCGAGGACACCTGGGTTCTCTCGTGAGACCGGCCTCTCGCGGTAGTCTCGCGTGGATGGCCGAGGGCGTTGAGGAGAAGGTGGTGGGGGCGGAGGCGCACGAGAACGCCGGCGCCGTCCACGGCGGCCGGCTGGTCGCCCAGGCGATGAAGAGTCGCGGCGCGACCAAGCTCTTCAGCCTCTCGGGCGGCCATCTCTTCTCCATCTACGACGGCTGCAAGGAGGAGGGGATCGAGGTGGTGGACACCCGCCACGAGCAGTCCGCCGCCTTCGCCGCGATCGGCTGGGCCAAGGCGACCCGCGAGCCGGGCATCTGCGCGCTGACCGCCGGTTGCGGCGTCACCAACGGGATCAGCGCGATCGCCTCGGCGCAGGCCGACGGGGTGCCGCTGGTCACCCTCGGCGGCCGGGCGCCCGAGATGAGGTGGGGCATGGGGTCGCTCCAGGAGATCGACCACCTGCCGTTCGTGAAGCCGCTGGTCAAGTCGGCCCAGACCGTCAAGGACCCGGCGAAGATCGGGCGCACCACCGCGGAGGCGATCGACACCGCCACCACGGTGCCGCTCGGCCCCACCTTCGTCGACTACCCCCTCGACGTCGTCTTCTCGGAGGCCGAGAGCGAGATCCCCGACCCGCCCGCGCAGTCCGACCGCCCCGCGGAGGGCGCCGATCAGGCCGCGAAGCTGCTCTCCGAGGCCGAGCGCCCGGCGATCATGGCCGGCTCCAACCTCTACTGGGCCTACGCGGAGTCCGAGCTGCGCGGGCTCGCCGAGGCCCTCGGCATCCCTGTCTTTCTCAATGGCCTTGGTCGCGGCTGCTTCCCGCCCGACCACGAGCTCTACTTCTCCCGCGCCCGCGGCGCAGGGCTTGAGGGCTGCGACGTCTGCCTGGTGATCGGCGTCCCCCTCGACTTCCGGCTCGGCTTTGGTAGCTCGGTCTCGGAGAAGGCGAAGCTGATCCAGCTCGACTTCGGGCACTCCCGGCTCGCCAAGACTCGCCAGCCCGACCTGGCCCTGGTCGCCGACATCGGCGCGACCCTCACCGCGATCCGCGAGTCGGCCTCCGGCGACCCCAAGCGGACCGCCTCGTGGGTGGAGGAGCTCCGCCGCACCGAGACCGAGAAGCGGACAGAGGAGCAGGAGATGCTCGAGGACGAGCGCTCGCCGATGCATCCGATGCGCGTCTACCGCGAGCTCGGCGACTTCCTCGACCGCGACGCGATCGTGGTCGGCGACGGCGGCGATTTCGTCAGCTTCGCCGGCCGCGTCTGGGAGACGTGGGAGCCGGGCACCTGGATGGACCCAGGCCCCTACGGCTGTCTCGGCGCGGGGCCCGGGCAGGCGATCGGGGCGAAGCTGGCACATCCAGAACGCCAGGTCTGCCTGCTGCTCGGCGACGGCGCCTTCGGCTTCTCCGGCATGGAGTTCGACACGATGGCCCGCCACAACCTGCCGATCGTCGCCGTGATGGGCAACAACGGCATCTGGGCGCTCGAGCATCACCCGATGAAGTTCCTCTACGGCTACTCGCTCGCCGCCGAGCTCCGTCCCGAGACCCGCTACGACGAGGTCGTCTCCGCCCTCGGCGGCCACGGCGAGCTGGTTCGCTCTCCCGACGAGCTCCGCCCGGCCCTCGACCGGGCCTTTGCCTCGGGCAAGCCCGCCCTGGTCAACGTCCTCACCGATCCCGAGGTCGTCTATCCGCGAAGGGCTAACCTGGCCTGATGGCCGCCAAGAGGAAGGTCAGCGCCGAGCAGGCCCGAAGCATCGGCGAGCAGGTCGGGATCGACTGGGATGCGGCCCCGTTCGACGTCGAGCAGTTCCGGATCGGGATGGAGGTCGAGTTCGAGCACGGCACCCACGATCCCGCGACCAATGTCACCGACGACGATCCGATCGTCACCGGCAAGATCGCCCTCGCCCACCTGAACGAATTCGCCGACTACTACACCCGCCTCCGGAAGATGGAGGCGGAGGCCGAGGGGGGTTCGGGGAGCTAGGTCGTGACCGGCGCCGGGTTGGGCGCCCGCCGCAGCCAGAGCCGGTCCACCAGCGCCCAGCTCGCGAAGCAGAGCGCACCGGCCGCGGCGGTCGCCGTCAGCAGTGCGCCGGCGGCGGCAGAGGCGGCCACGCCGTTGGTGCCGAGGATCAGCACCGCCGCGGCGGCGCCGAGGCTCGGCCCGACCGGGAAGAGCCCGACGACGGCCAGCCCGATCAGCAGCGCGGTCGAGTCGAGCACCGAGGCGTCGACCCCGCTCCAGTTGAGCAGCAGCCAGTTGCGCGCGATCTGAAGTACGACGGCGACGCAGACCAGCGCGATGATCCGGCTGCGCCCACGCATGCCGCGCAGCACCGCGATCCCGGTCCAGAAGCCCTCGCGGCGGTGGCGCGCCACCCGCTGCATGCCGCCGAGCACCCCCGCCATCGCCGCGAAGCAGACCAGCGGCACCCACCAGGGCACGCCGAGCGGCCCGACCAGGGTGAAGGAGCAGATCGCGGCGAGCGCCGCCTCGATCACGACGATCGGCAGCTCGGCGGCGAGCAGCACGGACGCCCGTGGGCAATCGGTCGGGGCCGTGCGGCGCAGCGCGGCGATCCGGACCGCCAGTCCGAACTGGCCGTTGAAGATGTTGCCGAGGTAGCCGACGCTGGAGGCGCGGTAGAGACGCCGGCGGCTGACGCTGCCGCCGGCCGCGCCGATGCAGACGGCCCAGGCCTCGCTGCGGGCGAGCAGCCAGAGGAGGTGAAGCGCGACGGCGATCCCAAGCACCCAGAAGGGCGCGGAGCGGAGCGCGACCACGAACTCGTGCCCGTGACCGGCGAGCCCGAGCGCCAGCGCGATCGCAACCACGGCTGCCCCTGCCAGGCTCACCGCGGTGGGGTGCCGGCGAAGCATCAAGCGAAGGGCCGCCACCCGCGCGCGGATCAGGATCAAATGGATCGGTCCATTCCCAGACAGCCTAGCCCTCCTGGCGACTCCCTAGACTGGCTTGGACGCATTCGCCCGGCGGTTTCCTCCCTCATCCTTCGCGCGAACCTCATCCCAGAGGGTGCAGGAAGGTGGCATCGATGACGAGTTCCGAGCCGGTGGAGACAGCGCGCGAGAGCGCTCCAAAGGGCTGGACCTGCCGCCGCTGTCAGATGACGGTCTCCTTCGCACCGGAGGTGGAGCGCCCACGGCTGCCGGCGACCTGGGTCCAGGAGGACGGTGAGCTCTATTGCCTCGCCTGTCGCCGCGAGATGGCGGGCGAGGCCGGCCTCGAGGGGGTGGCCGACGACGTCCCCAACCAGCGCAGGCTGCAGATTCGCTCACAGGCCCGGATCGAATTCGAGATCAAGCGCGATCCGGATCGGGAGGACAACCGGATCGCCAAGGCCTGCGGCACCTCGACCTTCTCAGTGCGCAAGGCGCGCGCACGCCTGGGCCTCGAGCCGCGCAACCCGGCGTGACGGCCGCCGACCGGCTTGGACCGGGGGGCCTGCTACCGTGATCGCGTCGGGTCGACCAACCGGGTCCCCGAGAGGTTCCGTTTCCTCCCTGCGCTCCGAATGCGCGTTGCGGGTCACAGGATCTCCCCAACGCACATAAGGAGTAAGCACGTATGTCATCCGAATCATTCGCCGATCTCGGCGTGTCTCGCCCAGTCCTGGGCGCACTCGCCAAACGCGGCATCAAAGAACCCTTTGCGGTGCAGAGACTCTGCATCGCCGACGTCCTCGCGGGTGAGGACGTCCTCGTCCAGTCGCCGACCGGATCGGGCAAGACGCTCGCCTTCGGCATCCCGATGATCGAGCGCACGAAGGCCGAGGGGCGCCGCCCGGCGGCACTCGTCCTCGCGCCCACCCGTGAGCTTGCTGAGCAGATCGTCGACGAGCTTCATTCGATCGCCCAGGCCCGCGGGCTGAGGGTCGCCGCCGTCTATGGCGGCGTCGGCATCCAGGCCCAGGCCAGGAAGGCCGAGCAGGCGCAGATCGTCGTCGCCACTCCCGGGCGCCTCGAGGACCTGCTCCGGAGGCGGGAAATCAGCCTGGAGGGAATCGAACTTCTCGTCCTCGACGAGGCGGACCGCATGCTCGACATGGGCTTCAAGCCCGCCGTCGACCGCATCGTGGCCAGGATGCCCCGCGCTCGCCAGACGCTGTTCTTCTCGGCGACGCTCGAGGGTGCAGCCGGCAGACTGGCTGCGACCTACACGCGCAACGCCCGGCGGCACGTCCGCCGGCCGAAGGTCGAGCAGGGCGCCGAGGTCGAGCACCGCTTCGTCCACCTGCCCCACGAGGAGAAGGTCGACGCGCTGGTCAAGGAGCTCCGCGGGCAGGAGCGCGGCCGGACCCTGATCTTCGTCCGCACCAAGCGCGGCGCCGACCGCCTGGTCCACAAGCTCGATCGCCAGAAGGTGCGGGCCATCGCCATGCACGGCAACAAGTCCCAGAGCCAGCGCCGGCGGGCGCTCGCCAGCTTCGAGCGGGGGGACTGCGACACGCTGGTCGCCACCGACGTGGCCTCCCGCGGGATCGACGTCGACGAGATCACGCATGTGATCAACTTCGATGCTCCGGACGATCGCGACACCTACGTGCACCGCACGGGGCGCACCGGCCGCGCGGGCGCCTCCGGAATCGCGGCGAGCTTCGTCCCTCCGGACCAGCATCGCGAGATGCGCAAGATCGCCACCGAGCTCGGCCTGCATCGCGAGTTCGACGCGGGCTCTGGATTCGAGCACGCCGCTCGCCGTCATTCCGGCAATGGGAGCGCGAGCGGCAAGAGTTTCAACGGCCGTCCCCCGCGCAAGCGCAGGCGCCGCCGCTCTCGCTCCGCCGCCTAGGACGGAATGTCAGCCCGGAGGACCGGCTCCAACGTCTGGGCGCGCCGCGGAATCCCGGCGGGCGTGTACCGAAAGGTGTGGCGCCGACCGCGCTGATCGCTTGAGCTTGTCCGCGGGCGCCAGGCGGGCCGTGGCCTGCCCGGCGCCCGCGGCGGCGCCCTTGGCGTTGGAGGGACTCATCCACCGCTCTAAGGGAGCGGCGGCGGAAGTTCTCCCTCGGAAAGGGAGCCCACGCCTGAGACCTTTCTGGACGCCCTGGGCAGCGGCGATACTGCCCCTGTGGAGCACGGATCACTCGAGTACTTCCGCTGGTTCTACGCCGGGCGACTCGACCGGCCCGGCGAGATGGAGCAGCGCTGGCACGAGGACCTGGTGATCCACCAAAGCCGCGAATTCCCGGACACGGCGGGCACCTTCACCGGGTATGAGGGCCTCTCGGCGATGAACCGAGAGCTCCAGGAGTCCTACGAGGGTCTGATCTGGGAGCCGAAGTCGGTCGAGCCGCTGGGCGACGACCGCTATCTGGTCCTACTCACCGTGAGCGGCCGCGGGCGCGGCAGTGGGATCGAGCTGCAGGGCGAGATCGCGCACATCATCACGCTGCGTGACGGCCGCGCCGCCCGCCTTGACACCTACCTGAGCATGGACGCGGCCCGCGAGGCCCCTGGCCTGGGCTGAGCGGGCCGCGTCCTTTCGTTTCTGCTCGCGTCCGTGCCTTGATGGGGTAGACGGTTCGCGGGACGCGACCGTTGCATGCGCCTGGCTGCGGCCGAACCAGCTCGACACCGCCTTGCCGCCGGCCTTGTGTGGCCTTCTGCCCCGCATGCGCTGCCGTCCGATTGCCGGCGCGCGGTTGGGTAGGGTGGCCGTCGATGAAGTTCCGGAAGCTCGGGGGTTCGGAGATGGAGGTCTCGGAGATCTCGCTCGGTTCCTGGCTCACCTACGGGGCGGGGGTGGAGCGCGAGCACACCGAGGCTTGCACCCGCGCGGCCTTCGAGGCCGGCATCAACTTCTTCGACACCGCCAACGTCTACGGCGCCGGCGCGGCCGAGAGGGTTTGGGGCGAGGTCCTGCGGGACTTCGACCGCGCCTCCTACGTGCTCGCCACCAAGGTCTTCTTCCCGATGTCGGAGAGCGACCGCGGCCTCTCGCGCGAGCAGATACACAAGCAGATCGACGCCTCCCTCGAGCGCCTGCAGACCGACTACGTCGATCTCTACCAGTGCCACCGCCCCGATCCGGAGACCCCGATCGAGGAGACGATGGAGGCGCTCACAGAGGTGGTCGAGGCCGGCAAGGCGCGCGAGATCGGCTTCAGCGAGTGGACTGTCGAGCAGATCCAGGCCGGCCTCGACGTCCCCAACACGAAGAGGTTCGTCTCCTCTCAGCCGCAGTACAACATGATCTGGCGCTCGCCTGAGGCCGAGCTGATCCCCTTCTGCCAGGAGCACGGCATCTCGCAGATCGTCTGGTCGCCGCTCGGCCAGGGAGTGCTGACCGGCAAGTACAAGCCTGGCGAGTCCCCGCCCGAGGACTCACGCGCCGCCTCCGACTCCATGAACTGGGCGATGGACCGCTACCGCTCGGACGAGCTGCTCGAGGCGGTACAGAAGCTCGTGCCGATCGCCGAGCAGGCCGGGATCAGCATGGTGGCCATGGCGCTCGCCTGGGTGCTCCGCCAGCTGAACGTCGCCTCGTGCATCATCGGCGCCTCACGCCCGGACCAGGTCCACCAGGACGCCGAGGCCGCCGGAGTCGAGCTCTCCCAGGACACCCTCGAGGCGATCGACAAGGCGCTCGACGGGGTCATGGTCACCGGGCCGCGGCTGGCGAACTTCGTCGCCGAGGGCGTGACCCACCGCTAGCCGGTCAACGGCATCGAGATCCTCGGCCCTCCGGGCATCCCCGACTCGCGCGATTCCTGGCTGGCGACCTCGCCGTCCGAGGCCTCGCTGCGCGTCGTGGCATCAGCGCAACCCGGGCAGGTCCTGAGGGTGACCGGCGTCGACGAGTCGCCTGAGCTGACGGATCGAGCGGCCAAAAAAAGGCGGCCCCTTGCGGGGCCGCCTGGAAGCCGTGTGCTCAGCCGAGCTACGCGACCTGCTTGACGCCGGTCGCTGCGGGGCCCTTGGGGCCCTGTTCGGTCTCGTACTCGACCTTCGCGCCCTCCTCGAGCGAGCGGTAGCCGTCGCCCTCGATCGAGCTGAAGTGAACGAACACGTCGTTCGAGCCGTCATCGGGAGTGATGAATCCATAGCCCTTGTCGTTGCTGAACCACTTGACGGTTCCGGTAGGCATCTAGCCTCCTCTTCCCTGTGCTGCGAACGCGGAGGATGCAAGATGCAACAACGCGAGCGCTACGCACAACTCTGCCGGTAGTACCGGCCTAACGCGGAGGACGGTAGCAGCCCTGGGGACGGAACAACCGTGGAGCTCTCCGCGGCGCCCCCGACGACCTGCTAGGCGTCGCCCAGACGACAGAGGACTTGGTAGACGGAGGTGAAGTCGATCTCGAAGCCGTTGCGCGCCGCGCGCAGGTAGAGGCGCCAGACCCGGAGGCGCTCCGGGCCGGCCAGCTGCTCGGCCCGCTCGATGTTCTCGTCGAGGTTGCGGATCCAATGCCGGAGGGTCTCGGCGTAGTCGGAGCCGAACTCCTCGACGTGCTGGGCGATGAAGCCGGCCCTCTCCAGCGCCAGGATCACCCGGGAGACCTGAATGGTCTCCCCGTCCGGGAAGACGAAGCGCTCCGAGAAGGCCCCACCCTCGACGCTGCCGTGCCGCAGCCGCGCGATCCCGTGGTTGAGCAGGCGCCCGCCGGGCCGCAGCATCGAGGCGAGCTGCTCAGCGTAGCGCTCGATCTGCGCCTCGCCGACGTGCTCGACCATCCCGATCGAGGCGACCGCGTCGAAGTTCTCCCCGGTGAGCTCGCGGTAGTCCTGGACGCGAATCTCGACCCTGTCGGAGAGGCCCGCTTCCGCCACCCGCTCCCGGGCGAGCTCGGCCTGTGGCTCGGACAGCGTGATCCCGACCGCCTCGACGCCGTGACGTGAGGCGGCGTGCATCACGAAGCTTCCCCAGCCGCAGCCTACGTCGAGGACCCGCTGCCCGGGCCGGAGGTCGAGCTTCCTGCAGACCAGCTCGAGCTTGGTCTCCTGGGCCTCCTCGAGCGTCCTCGCGCCGCGCGAGAAGATCGCGCAGGAGTAGGTCATCGAGCTGTCGAGGAAGAGCGAGAAGAACTCGTTGCCTACGTCGTAGTGATGTCGGACGGCCTCCCGATCGCGCTCGTTGGTGTGCTTGCGCCCGCGGAGGTGGAGCTCGGCCTTGGGTGGCGGCGGTGGCCGGTGCAGCCCGACGGCTCGCAGGGCAGCGGCGATCAGCCGCGCCTTGGTCGCGGCGCCGAGGGAGGGCGGCTCCCAGTCGTTGAGCAGCGCGATGACGGCATCCATGTCGTCGACCTCGATCTCTCCCGAGACGTAGGCCCGGCCCAAGCCGAGCTGCCCCGGGGCCGCGACGGCGTAGGCGAGCGCCTCCTGGGAGCGGGCCCGGAAGGTGGGGCCGGCGCCGTTCGTGGAGGGAAGGCGCGAACCGTCCCAGAGCTCGATCGTGAACGGCCGGTCGGGGAAGGCGCGCCCGATCTCCTTGACCAATGGCTCGGTCGACACGACTGGACCCTACCGATAGCGGGTAAGCCCAGTGGGCCTTCATCCATTCCTCACGCGGCGCTGGTACCGTCACCGGCACGGGACTCGAGTCGAAACGCGATGGTCGGAGCGGCTCGGTCAGGACCAACACAAAGGAGATTCAGATGTCGGACGCTGCCGCTGGAGTGACAGCGCCCCCCATTGGCCGGTCGACGGAGCCGGCCAGGCCCGCTTCGTCCCGTCCGCGCGCGCCCCTCGCCGAGGCCGTCCAGCCCGTCGAGCACGAGACACGCGACCGGATCATCACCGGCCTGCTCACCGTGATTCCCTTCCTGATGCTCGGCTTCGTCGTCTGGCAGCTCTGGGGCGGCTGGCTTCACTGGAGCGATCTGGTCGTCTTCGCGCTCGTCTACATCCCGACGGGCCTCGGAATCACGGTCGGCTTCCACCGACTCTTCACGCACCGGAGTTTCAAGGTCGGTCCCGCCACCCGGGCCGTGATCGGTGCCCTCGGCTCAGCGGCGATCGAGGGACCGCTGATCTCCTGGGTCGCCGACCACCGCAAGCACCACGCCTTCTCGGATCAGGAGGGCGATCCCCACAGCCCGCACGTCGGGCACGGGGAGGGCGTGCTGGCGCAATTCAAGGGCTTCTTCCACGCCCACCTCGGATGGCTCTTCATTCACACCCAGCGCGGCTCCAAGGTCCGCTTCGCGCCGGACCTGTTGAAGGACCCGGTTACCCGCTTCATCGACCGGACCTTCCTGCTCTGGGCGGTCGTCGGCCTGGCCATCCCGTTCGGGCTGGGCGTCGCGATCGGCGGCACCGCGATCGCCGGTGTCACCGGCCTGCTCTGGGGAGGGGCGGTTCGGATCTTCGTCCTGCACCACGTCACCTACTCGATCAACTCCCTCTGCCACATGTTCGGCAAGCGGGACTTCGAGACGACGGACGAGTCCCGCAACCTCGCCTGGCTCGCCCTGCCGACCCTCGGTGAGGCCTGGCACAACAGCCACCACGCCTTCCCGACCTCCGCGGTCCACGGCATGAAGAGGCGACAGATCGATCCGTCCGCCGCCGTGATCTGGACGCTCGAGAAGCTCGGCCTCGCCTGGGACGTCGTGCGGATCGCGCCGGAGCGCCAGGCCGCCAAGGCAGCAGCCTGAGCGAATACGGTGGCGCCGTGCTCCGGCGTCTCGTCGCCGCCCCGCTCGCTGTCACGGTCGCCCTCGCGGGCCTCGTGCTGGTCGCCTGCGGAAGCGGCGACAACAAGGTCACGAGTGTGCAGGCTGTTGATGCCGACTGCGGCGATGTCCAGTACTCCGGCAGCGGCACCGCCTCCAAGCTGATCGTCTCGGACCTGCCGCTGAAGGGCGACTCCGCGGAGCGCTCGAAGCAGATGAACGACGCGATCGTGCAGGAGCTGGCGCGCAAGGGCTGGCAGGCGGGCAGCACCCAGGTCGCCTTCCAGGCCTGCGACGACTCGCTCGAGTCGACTGGGGAATGGGACGAGAGCCTCTGCCGCTCGAACGCGGACGCGTACGCGAGCAATCCCGATGTGATCGGAGTGATCGGCACCTACAACTCCGGCTGCGCGGCGGTCGAGATCCCGATCCTCAACAGGGCGCCGGGCGGCGGCCTCGCAATGGTCTCGCCCGGCAATACGCTGGTCTGCCTGACCGAGCCGGGCAGCATCTGCAAGCCGAACGAGCCGGACGTGTACTACCCGTCCGGCCGGCGTAATTACATCCGCGTCGTCCCGAATGACGCCGTCCAGATGGCCGGGCTGGCCACGTTCGCCAACGAGCAGGGCATCCGGAAGACCTTCGTGCTGGTCGCGGCCAGGGACCCGACGAGCAAGGGTCAGGCGGACACGTTCGTGGGGGCCGCCGCCAAGCTCGGCATGCAGATCGCCGGAACGGCCGAATGGGACCAGAGGGCGAAGAGCTACACGGAGTTGATGAGCCAGGTGAAGGCGTCGGGGGCCGATTCGGTGCTGCTCGCCGGCCTGCTCGAGCAGAACGGAGCGCGGATCATCAAGGACAAGGTCTCGGTTCTCGGCCCCAACGACGGCGCCGTCAAGCTCCTCGCCCCCGACGGATTCGCACAGCAGGCCACGATCGAGCAGGCCGGCCCGGCCTCCAAGGGGATGTTCGTCAGCCAGCCGGGCAAGGTGCCGAGCAGTCTCACCGGCGCGGGCTCGGCGTTCGTCAAGGAGGTCAAGGCCCAGGTCGGTGGCGGGCCACTGGAGGTCTTCGCCCCCTACGCGGGTCAGGCCGCCGAGGTCCTGATCCCCGCGATCCAGTCGGGCGATGGCACCAGGGCCGGCGTGATCGAGTCCCTCTTCAGGACCCACGTCAGCGACGGGATCGTCGGCAGCTTCGAGATCACGCCCAGCGGCGATCCCAGCCCCGCCCCGATCAGCGTCTCCCAGGCGGCCGAGACCTTCCGGCTCGCCAAGACGATCACCCCGCTGCCCCAGCTGATCGCCGCCGCTCGCGGCGGCTGATCACCATCGGGTCGATCGCAGTCACGGGCTCGGGGGCTCGGACAGGGGTGCCTGCGCCGCTCCGTGCGCGCTTCGTCAAGGCGCGAACGCGAGCGCCGAGGCCGACTGACCGGTGACCTGCCCCCAACGCGGCCGCTCAAACGGTCTCGATCTGCGTCCTTGAGCTGTGGGGGCATCCGACCGGAATGATTTGCTAAGCTAATTATCTATGCGAACTATTGCGGGAGTCAAGCAAGCCAAGGAGATACAGGAGGAGCTCGCACCGCGCCTGCGCTGGGCGATCACGCGGATGGCGAGGCGGCTCCGCCAGGAGGCGGGGACCGACCTCGGCCCCTCGCAGGTCGCGGCGCTCGCCACGATCGAGCGATACGGTCCGCTCTCGCCGAGCGAGCTCGCCGAGCGAGAGCGGATCAAGCGCCCGACTGCGACCCGGATCGTCGGCCACCTCGAGGCGGCCGGGCTGGTGGAGAGGGTGAAGGACCCGGAGGATGGCCGCGCCTCGATCCTGAGCGCGACCGGGGAGGCGAAGATGCTGCTGAAGCGCCTGCGGGCCCGGAAGACGGCCTACCTCGCCAGGCGACTCGCCGTGATGGACGCCGAGGACCGTCGCACCCTGGAGCGCGCCGCCGAGCTTCTGGAGGGGATGCTCGAATGACCGAGGCCCTCGGCCGCTCCTTCGCCAGCCTCAGCATCCCGAACTTCCGCCGCTACTTCACCGGTCAGCTGGTCTCGCTGTCCGGCAACTGGATGCAGATGATCGCCGAGATGTGGGTGGTGCTCTCGCTGACCGGCAGCGGCCTGGCGGTCGGCACCACCACCGCTCTCCAGTTCCTCCCGATGTTGATCTTCGGCGCCTGGGGCGGGCTGATCGCCGACCGCGTGCCGAAGCGGCGGTTGCTGCTTCTCACCCAGGGGCTGCACATGATCGCGCCGCTCTCGATGCTCACCCTCTCTCTGGAGGGCGTCCTCGTTCCCTGGATGATCTTCGCTCTGGTCTTCGTGCGCGGCTGCGTCAACGCGGTCGACTACCCCACCCGCCAAGCCTTTGTCATGGAGATGGTGGGCAGCGACCGGGTGGTCAACGCGGTCAGCCTGAACAGCGTGCTCGTCCACGGCGCCCGCGTGATCGGCCCGGCGTTCGCCGGCGTCCTGATCGCGACGATCGGAGTGGAACCCTGCTTCGCGCTCAACGCGACGAGCTTTGCCTTCATGATCTGGGTCCTCGCCGGCATGGAAACCGAGCGGCTGCAGCCCGCG
>DATGDO010000192.1:0-9392 GCA_035310805.1 Solirubrobacterales bacterium | reverse complement strand
CACCGCGCTCCAGCAGTACACCGGCTGGAGCAAGGACTGGAGCGCCTTCCAGCGGGCGAGCGGACTGCACGTGCCGCAGCCGGCGCCAGCGACCGCGACACCCGCCAAGGGGGCGGGCGGCTGATGCGAAAGGCGATCAGAGACCACCTGCGGGACATCCTGGCAGTCTTCGGCCTGCTCGCCGTCGGGCTGCTCGCGACCTACATCATCGTCCAGAACCAGAGGCTGAGGATCCCGCTGCTCGAGGAGAAGCCCTTCGAGCTGAAGGCCGAGATGACGACTGCACAGGCAGTCACACCCGGCCAGGGTCAGACCGTCCGGGTCGCGGGGGTGCGCGTCGGAGACATCTCGTCGGTTGCCTATCAGGATGGCCACGCCGTCGTGACGATGTCGATCGACCGCAAGTTCCTGCCGATCTACAAGAACGCGACGATCCTGCTCCGGCCGAAGACCGGCCTCAAGGACATGTTCCTCGAGCTCGATCCCGGGACGAACTACGACCCGCACTCCAACAACGACGAATTCCAGAACGGGGACTCGATCCCGGTCGCCAACACCGCTCCGGATACGAACGTGGACCAGATCCTCTCCGCGCTCGACAGCGACACCAGGGCGTACCTCCGGCTGCTGCTGGTCGGCGCTGGTCAGGGGCTGAACGGCCGCGGCAGGGACGTGGGCAGGCTGCTCGGCAGTCTGGGGCCGATCAACCGCGGGCTGGCGCGCCTCAACACCGAGGTCGCCAAGCGAAAGGAGAACCTCGCGACGCTGATCCACAACATGAACCTGCTCTGGGGCCGCGTCGGCCAGGACGGACAGGGCATCGAGCAGCTCGTCTCGGCGTCGGATCAGGCCCTGGGTGCGATCGCCAGCCAGTCTCCCGACGTCCAGCGTGCCGTTGGCCTGCTCGGACCCACCCTGCGCACCTCGCGGGTCGCGCTCACCTACACCGACCAGCTTGCCACGGTGATGGGGCCGACGCTCAACAGCCTGCGCCCCTTCGCCCGCAAGCTGAAGCCGGTCAATGACTCGCTCGGCAATCTCGCCAAGACCACCTTCCATCCGGTGAAGAGCGACATTCGCCCGTTCGTGCGCAGCGCCCGGCAGCCGGTGCGCAACCTGCGGCCGCCCGCCGAGAACCTCGTCCGGGCCACCCCGCGCCTGACCACCGTCGGCGAGAAGCTGAACGAGCTGTTCAACATGGCGGCGTACAACCCCAACGGCGCCGAGAGCCCGGGCCTCCCCGGGCGCTACGAGGGCTACCTCTACTGGCTCGGCTGGCTCGCGCACGTCGGCAACAGCACCTTCTCCTCGCAAGACGCGCACGGCGTCTACCGCCACGTCTACCTGGTCGCCACCTGCAACACGATCAAGTCGATTCTCGCCACGAGCCCACTCGCGCCGGCGGCCACGGGCTTCGGGCAGCTCCTCGGCACGGAGTGCCCGCCATGACCCGGATGAACGGAGAGATGGCCTAGATGCAGAAGCAAGCTCCCTCGATAGGACGCATCCTGGTGGCGGTCGGCTTCACGCTGTCCTGCTTCGCCCTGCTGCTTTTCCTCTGGGTGAGCTTCGGTGGTCCGATCCCGTTCAAGCCGGAGAGCTACCGGTTCACCGCCGACTTCCCGGAGGCGATCACGTTGCAGAAGGAGGCCGATGTTCGGATCGGCGGTGTCTCGGTGGGCAAGGTCAAGGACGTCGGCCTGGCCCCGGAGAGCGAGTGCCATACCAACCCCGCGGTCTGCAACACGACCCGCGCGACGATCGAGATCGATCCGCAGTACGCGCCGATCTCATCGGACGCGAAGGCGATCCTCCGCCAGAAGACGCTGCTGGGGGAGACCTACATCGAGCTCACCACCGGCAGCCAGGTCCAGCCCGGGGCCACCGGCGGAAACGTGAACGCCCAGTCGAGCTCGATCGACGTCGGCCATCTCTCGGGCGGCGACGCGCCGCATCCGATCCCGGAGGGCGGCCACCTGGCCCAGTCGCAGGTCCAGAACCAGACTCAGATCGACGAGATCTTCCAGGGCTTCGACAAGCCCACCCGGGAGGCGTTCCAGTCCTGGATGCAGAACTCGAGCCTGGCGGTCAACGGGCGGGGCCTTGACCTGAGCGACGCGTTCGGCAACCTCGGCCCGTTCGCGTCCGACGCGAGCGACGTCCTGGGCACGCTCCGCAGCCAGGAGCAATCGTTGCGCACACTCGTCCACGACACGGGCGACGTCTTCGCCGCCCTGACGGCCCACGACCAGGCGCTGGCCGGCGCGATCGTCGGTGCCAACAGGACGTTCGGTGCTCTCGCCTCACAGAGCAGGGCGCTCTCGGACACCTTCAAGATCCTGCCCACCTTCGAGAACGAGAGCCGGCTCACGCTGGACCGGCTCAGGGGCTTCTCGCAGGACGCCCGCCCTGTCTTCCACGACCTGAGGCCGGTCGCCCGCAACCTGAGCCCGACGCTGCGCGACGTGCGCGCCCTCAGCCCGAAGGCTCACAGGCTGTTCAAGCAGCTCGACCCGCTGATCAAGGCGTCGGCGACCGGTTTGCCGTCGTTGAGCAGCTTCCTGCGCGAGCTCCGGCCGGTGATGGACGGGCTCGATCCGTTCCTCGCCAACTTCAACCCGTTGGTGCGCTGGCTGGATTACCAGGCGCCCGTCGTCACCGACTTCCTCTCCAATCCCTCCTCGTCGACCGCCGACTTCCTTCCGACCCAGCCCGGACAGAATGCGCCGCTTCACCTCTCGCGGCAGATGACGATCTTCACGGCCGAGAGCCTTTCGGTCTACCAGCAGCGCCTGGCGACGAACCGCGGCAACGGCTACCTGCAGCCCTTCGCCATCGGGAACCCGTACTCCAGCTCCCAGGCCGAGATCTTCCCCAGTCATGACTGCAACAACACCCTCGGGGGCCAGCCCGTCACCCACAGCCCCGCGTCGGCCCCGCCGCAGGAGGAGAGCGGCCAGTTCCCGTTCTCATCGTTCGTCAACCCGAATTCTCCGAGCCAGGTCGGTCCGAACTTCCCCGGCGGCACCCCCGCCTCGCCCGGCCCGTCGGCCTACGCCGCCTGCACGATCGCCCCGAACTTCCCGGACGCCTTCGGCGGCGGCAAGGTCCCCGAGGTCCTCCCCGACCCCTAGGAAGAAGGTCCGACCCGAATACGATTGGCTCATCCCGACCGGGAGGTGAGATTGGCGTACTTCAAGGATGCCCAGGGGGTCTACGAGACGATCGGCAAGCTGTTCGTCGACCTGGCCCTTGACGACGAGCTCGGCCCCAGGTTCCGTGAGGCGAACACGATCGTCCAGTACGACTATCGCGAGCCCGACTCGACGATCACCGTCCGGCTGCAGGAGGGCCAACCCGGCGACGTCGACTTCGGCGAGACGGAGATGGAGCCCGAGGTCGTGATGAGCATGGAGGCCGATACGGCCCACCGCTTCTGGCTGGGCAGGGTGAACGTGACGGTTGCGCTCGCCCGGGGACAGATCAAGGCCAACGGCCCGGTCGCCAAGATCCTCAAGCTCGTGCCCCTGACCAAGCCGGTCTATCCGCGCTACAAGGCCCAGCTCGAGGCCCAGGGCCGCGAGGACCTGGTCAAGATCGATTGAGCGCCAAGTCCGACGCCGAGCAGTGGGCGGGGATCGTCTCGGGCCTGGCGTCCGAGCGCAACCTCCGCTACGAGCCGATCGGCGGCATCAACCCCAAGGGAGGGCCGGTCGCGCTCTGCCCGGGCGGGACCAACCGGCTCACCGGCGAGCTCACCGACGGCTTCTTCGGCGCCTCCTGCGACGCCGACGAGCACGAGGAGGGCGGCTTCGGGCGCAAGGCGATCCTTCCGGGCGCGCTGCTCGTCAAGGCGCACATGCCGGACCTCGCCCGCGTCGTGCCCGTGTTCGACGTCGAGTCGATCGAGCGGACGGCGGGGGACATGGTCGATCGCCATTCCCGGCGCCGGGTGGAGTTCGAGAGCGTCGACTTCAACAAGCGGTTCATCGCCACCGTTCCCCACGATCACGATCCGGTGGCGCTCCGCGAGCTGTTCAGCCCCGCCTTCATCGACTGGATCACACGGATCCCGGCCGAGGTCGACTTCGGGATCACCGAGCAGCAGCTCTTCTTCCACTGGCGGCTTCGCGAGCGGAGCAGGGAGGAGCTGAAGGAGGCGCTGCACTCCGCCGGCGGCATCTTCGACCGGCTCCACCGCGAGATGGAGGAGAACAACCTCGACATCTACAGGGCCGGGCCCTGGAACGCGGGCCTGGAGCCGTTCCCCCCGAAGATCGGCTCGTAGTCGTCGGCCTGCGCCGCCTGGACGGACCGGCCGGCGGCCTCGAATTCATCGCTCACGCAGACGGCGGCGATACGTCCGGTAGAAGCCCGGACCCTTCCGGATGAAGTCCCTGAAGCGGGAGAAGCGTCCCTCGGGTAGCTCGAAGCCGCCGACCACCCTGCGCGGCACCAGTCGCCACCCCTCGCCCGAGCGCGCGAGGTTTCCCCGCACCTGCATATTGCGCTGCCAGGTGAAGTCGGGCGAGTGCCGGTGCACCGTCAGGCATGCCCTGCCCTCGATCAGCGGCAGGCCGGCCGGGTCGGCCCCGACTTCGATCTGCCTGGCGGAGGCATCGGCTTCGAAGGGGACGCGGACCGCGATCGGAAAGCCATCGGGCCCCAGCCAGCTGAGCACCCCGGTCTCGTGCTCCGCGAGAGACGCCATGCGCCTGTCCCAGGCAGGTGAGCCATCCGCGGTGGCACCGTGGTCCTCAGGGGGCTCCTCGGCGTGGCCGGAGCGGACCTCCTCCAGATGGGCGCCGTGGATGACGGGCTCCTCGGCCAGGTCTCCTTCGGGCCAGACGAAGATCCGCTCCGGTCGGACCTTGATGTAGAGGCGGGCGTAGTAGAAGTTGAAGATCCCCCTGATCGGCTTCGGCGGATGCATCCTCCTGGTCGCCGGCAGCTTCACGGCGGACTCGCGCAGATAGCGATCCGCGTTCGCCTTCAGGTCACGGTCGTCGATGCTCGCCGTGCCCTGCACCAGCACGCGGATGCCGCTGTCGATCCCCGATCCCGTCGCATCGGAGAAGAGCAGGGCGACGCTTGGGTGGCGCGCCGCGTCGTCGGCCTTCTTCGGGTAGCCGAGGCCGGTGGTCACGTCGATCGTGGCCCCGCCCTGCGTGTAGTAGGGGGTGACCGGCCAGGTGATCGGCTGCTTCGCGGCGTCGACGGTCGTCAGCTCGCAGGTGACGAACCGCTCCAAGGCGTCGCGGACCTCCTGCGGAAGGGTGCTGGTCATCGCGGAGATTCTTGCGAAAGAGCCCGCTCGCCCGCTCGCCTGGTGGCCCCCAGGGGATCAGGGCAGCTCGTCCGGGAGCAGGATCCTCCGCTCGCCGCCCTCCCCGACGACGCGCGGCTCGACGGGCTTCACCTCTCGCCGCCTCGCGGCCTCGAGCGCCTCGGCGGCGTTGGCGAATCCCAGCAGGGACTCGAGGTGCTTGATCGTCGGGAAGACGAGCGGCATCTCCCCCGCGTGATGCCTCTCAAGCGCCTTCTGCGGAGCAAACCAGCCGGCGTCGACCGTCTCGGAGCCGTCGGGTTGCGGCGGCGAGTGGGCGGGGGCGAGGGCCAGGTAGAAGCGGGTGTCGAAGCGAATCGGGACGACCCTGGGCGTGATCCAGCGTGAATAGGCGACGAGCTCGTCGGCGGGCACCTCGATCCCGGCCTCCTCGGCCAGCTCCCTGACCGCCGCCGCGCGGTGCGCGGCCTCGCCGGCGCCGTCGTCGGAGTCGACCGCGCCGCCCGGGAAGACCCAGACGCCGGGCATGAAGCGGGCCTCCGGGTTGCGCTGTACGAGCAGGACCTCGAGGCCACGCGCGGCGTGCTTCCCGCCCCGCCGCAGCAGGATCACGGTGGCGGCCGGGCGCGGCACCGCCGGCTCGTCGCCCCCGCCACGCAGCGGAGCGCCCCCCGCCTCGGGCAGATCGCTCACCTGGCTCCCCTCATTCGGACCGGCACCGAACGCGAGCGTACTCGCTAGATTGGCGCCTCATGCCAGCGGAGACCACCACCGCGCAGCTCTACGTCTGCACCTCGTGCGGATTCATCTACGACCCGGACGAGGGCGACCCCGACGGCGGGGTACCGCCGGGAACCGCGTTCGACGACATTCCCGATGACTGGTTCTGCCCCGTATGCGGGGCGCGGAAGTCGGACTTCGAGCCCTACGAGGAGTAGTCAGGCGGCTTCGAGCAATGCGGCGTCCAGGCGCCCCTTGGCGCCGGCGTCGAGCTCTGCGACCGGATAGGCCGCGCGGATCGACTCCGCGACCACGCCGACGAGTCGCCGCATGTCCTGCTTGCTGATCGCGAGCGGCGGCATCAGCACGATCACGTCGCCGAGCGGGCGAACGATGACGCCGCGCCGGCGGGCCTCCAGCGCGACGCGATGACCGAGGCGGAGCTCGGGATCGTGCTCGCCGAGATCGATGCCGGCCATCAGCCCGCATTGGCGGACCTCCTCGACCTCGCGCATCCGCTCCACCTGGCCGAGCCACTCCGACAGCAGGCGGATCTTGGGCTGCAGGCGGACCAGCGTCCGCTCGCGCTCGAAGACGTCCAGCGAGGCGACCGCCGCCGCGCAGGCGAGGGGGTTGCCGGTGTAGGTGTGGCCGTGGAAGAAGGTCTTGGACTCGGAGTGGGCGCCGAGGAAGGCCTCGTAGATCCGCTCCCTGGCGAGCGTCGCCGCCAGCGGCAGGTAGCCGCCCGTCAGCCCCTTCGCCAGGCAGAGAAGGTCGGGCGAGACGCCCTCCTGCTCGCAGGCGAACATCGTCCCGGTGCGCCCGAAGCCGGTCGCGACCTCATCGCAGATCAGCAGTACGCCGTGCCGGTCGCAGAGCCTGCGGACGGCCCGTAGATAGCCGGGCGGGTGGATCAGCATTCCGGCCGCGCCCTGGACGAGCGGCTCGAGCACCACGGCCGCGACCTCCTCCTCGCGCATCGCGAGCAGCCGCGCGACCGCGTCGACGTTGCCCGGCTCGGCGCGATGTGCCTCGAAGAGGAGCGGCCCGAAGGTGGAGTGGAAGAGGGGGATCCCGCCGACGGACACCGAGCCGATCGTGTCCCCGTGGTAGGCGTCCTCGAGGCAGATGAACGAGGTCTTCCTGACGTGCTGTCCGCCACGGTGCTGCCAGTACTGGAAGGCCATCTTCAGGGCGACCTCGACGGCGGTGGATCCCGAGTCCGAGTAGAAGACGCGGTTGAGATGTGCGGGGGCGATCTCGACCAGCCGCGCCGCGAGCTCCGCCGCGCCGGGATGCGAGAGCCCGAGCATCGTTGAGTGGGCGACGCGGTCGAGCTGCTCGCGAACAGCCTGATCGATCGCCGGATGGCGATGGCCGTGAACGTTGCACCAGAGCGAGGAGACGCCGTCCAGATAGCGGCGGCCCTCGCTGTCGATCAGCTCGGTTCCCTCCGCCGACTCGATCATCAGCGGTTCCTCGCCCACCCACTCGCGCTGCTGCGTGAACGGGTGCCAGAGGTGATCGTGATCGAGCCGGGCAGCCTTCTGCATTCGCCGACAGCCAACATATGACCGGCGCCGGATGGACCCGTTCCGGGCGGCTCCGGCCTGTCCGAGAGGCTCTGTGACCCTTGTCACAGAAGGTTGCGCTAGCGGAAAGGTTCCAAGTCTGTAACCTTTTCTCAAATGGAAGCAGCGACGCGAGAGAGGAAGCGCACCCGGGCCGGCGAAGACGATCTCGCCCTCAAGATGGGCGCGATCGTCTTGCGCTGCATGGGC
Source organism: Solirubrobacterales bacterium (assembly GCA_035310805.1). Classification (GTDB taxonomy): domain Bacteria; phylum Actinomycetota; class Thermoleophilia; order Solirubrobacterales; family 70-9; genus DASUPK01. Next base: position 1,604 of record DATGDO010000192.1, on the reverse strand, counting down.
CGCAGGGGGAGCGAGGTCCTCCGGGTGATCGACGAGAGCGGTCTCACGTTCGCGCAGATGAAGTTCCTGGTCGAGCTCCAGACGCCCGACGAGGACGCCCGCACCGTCACCTCCCTCTCCGAGGAGCTGGGCATCTCCGTCGCCTCCGCCAGCCGCGCCGCCGACGGTCTGGTGCGCAAGAAGCTCGCCACGCGAATCGAGGATCCCAACGACCGGCGGGTCAGGCACCTCGCGCTCACCGGCAAGGGCCAGGCTCTCGCCGACCGCATCATCTCCGCTCGGCTGGCGAGCCTCCAGGAGTTCGTCGACTCCCTCGAGGCGAGCGAGCGAAAGAAGCTTGAGGCGGCTCTCGACGCGCTCCTGGAGCGGCCCGAGATCGCCGGGATCTACTCCAGCTACGAGAGGAAGGTCAGCCGATGACCCGCTACCGCCACCTGATCACGGACGACAACCGCAAGTGGTGGACGCTCGGCGCGATGTGCTTCGCGTTGTTCATGGTGATGCTCGACAACACCGTCGTGAACGTCGCCCTGCCGTCGATCCAGCGCGACCTGCACGCGCAGATCTCGGAGCTGGAGTGGGTGATCAACGGATACACGCTGACCTTCGCCGTCCTGATCGCAACCGGCGGGCGCCTCGGGGACATCTTCGGTCGCCGCCTGATGTTTCTGACCGGCGTCGTGATCTTCGCGATCACCTCCGCGACCGCGGGCTTCGCGCAGGACCCCGAGATGCTGATCGCCAGCCGGGCGATCCAGGGAATCGGCGCCGCGCTGATGATGCCCGCGACGCTCTCGATCATCACGCACGCCTTCCCGGCCGCCGAGCGCGGCAAGGCGATCGGCACCTGGGCCGGTGTCTCGGCCCTGGCGCTGTCGATTGGTCCGGTGGTCGGTGGCTTCCTCACCGAGTACGTCAGCTGGCGGGCGATCTTCTTCATCAACCTTCCCGTCGCCGCGGGCGCCGTGGCCGCGACGATCTTCGCGGTGCGCGAGTCGCGCGACGAGACCGTCAGCCGGCGGGTCGACTATCCGGGCGTGATCGCGCTGACGGCGAGCCTCACCGCGATCGTCCTGGCGCTGATCGAGGGGAACAGCTGGGGCTGGACCTCGACGCCCGTCCTCTCGCTGCTGATCGGCGGGGCGATCGTGCTGGGGGTGTTCATCGCGATCGAGCTGCGCGTCAAGGCGCCGATGGTCGAGTTCTCGCTCTTCCGGACCCGCCAGTTCATCGGCTCCAACCTGGTCGCCTTCATCATCACATTCGCCATGATGGGCACCTTCTTCTTCATGGCGATCTACATGCAGGACATCCTCGGCTACGGGGCGCTCGAGGCCGGGATCAGGTTCCTGCCGACGACGATGGTGATCGCCGTCGTGGCGCCGATCGCCGGACGGCTGGCCGACAAGCTCGGTCCGGCGGTGCCGATGAGCGCCGGCCTGGCGGTCTTGAGCGTCTCGATGTTCCTGTTCGCGGGGATCGACACGTCCACGACCTACGCGGGGCTGATCATCCCCTTCGTCCTGATGGGCCTCGGCATCGCGCTGGTGATGTCGCCGATGTCGACTGCGGCGATGAACGCCGTCAGCGTGCAGAAGTCCGGC
>DATGDO010000191.1:0-3890 GCA_035310805.1 Solirubrobacterales bacterium | reverse complement strand
GGGGCGCGTACCAGATCCTGCCCGCGACCTGGGCGGCGTACGGCGGCCAAGGCGCCCCGCAGCACGCTCCGAAGGCCGAGCAGGACCGGATCGCAGCCGAGATCTGGCGGGACGCGGGCCCCAGCGCCTGGTCCTGCGCCTAGCGGCAGGCGTTCCGCTGCCAGTCAGGGCTGTTGCTCCCATCCATCACAAGGGTTGACGCCGTCACCGAGTCGGTCCATTCCCCGGGCAGCCGTCTCCAATGCCGGTTCGATCGCTACAACTGGCGCCGACCACACGGCAGCCTCGGCAAACGGCGCCCGGCTACCGCCTTGCTCAGCTGACGAAGGTGGCTGGGGACTCCACCTAACCGCCGATCGCCGCTAGGTCCTTCGGGCGCAGCAGCGCGTGAAGGATGTGGTCGTCGATCGCGGCGATGCCGCCCTTCTTCAACTTCACGCGCGAGCCCGTGACCAGGGCGACGGCCTGGGAGAAGTCGGGCTCGTGGCCGACAAGCATCACCTCGCCGCGGCCCGGGCCGACCTCTAGCGGATCGAAGTCGCCGCCCGCAAGCCGCTCGTCCTCCTCGACCGGGACGCCGAGCTCGGCGCAGGCGAGCTCGGCCGTCCGCTTGGCCCTGAGCTTTGGGCTGGTCAGGCAGACGTCGAGCTGGACCCTCAGCGCCTTCAGCGCCTTGCCGGCGGCGATGGACTGGCGCTTGCCTTTCTCGGTGAGCGCACGCTCGGCGTCGGGCTTCCCATCGCCGACCTCCGCATCCCCGTGCCTCAGTAACCAGATCACCTGCCGAAAACCTAACGGCTCGCGATGCCCCGTAAATTGCGCGTTCGCCCCCGGTAGCGCTCCTGTGACATCTGGCTCGCTCGTCAAGATGGCTGGGTGAGCGCTGGAGCGGTCCATCTGCACGTCCACAGCGAGTATTCGCTGCTCGACGGCGCCTGCAAGATCGACAGGCTCGCCGAGCGGGCGGCCGAGCTGGAGATGCCGGCACTGGGTCTGACCGACCACGGCGTGATGAATGGCTCGGTCGAGCACTACAAGGCCTGCAAGGCCGCTGGGATCAAGCCGATCATCGGCCTCGAGGCCTACCTGGTCGACGACCGCAGCGTGACCCCGCATGCCACCCGCTACGAGCGCAACCACCTCACCCTGCTCGCCTCGAACGACGCCGGCTTTCGCAACCTTGTCAAGCTGAGCTCCGCCGGCTTCCTCGAGGGCTTCTCCCGCGGCAAGGCGAACGTGGACATGGAGCTGCTGTCGGCGCATTCAGAGGGAGTGATCGCGCTCACCGGCTGTCTGCAGTCGCGCTTCTGCCGCCGGCTTGTCGAGGACCGACCTGAGGACGCGAGGTCGCATGTCGACGACCTGATCCAGGCCTTCGGGCCCGAGCAGGTCTACTTCGAGGTGCAGCGCAACGGCGTCCTCGAGCAGGACAAGGCCAACGAAGGGATCATCCGGGTCGCGAGGGAGCTGGGGCGCTCGTTGGTCGCCACCGCGGACGTCCACTACCTCCGCCGCGAGGACTACGACAGCCACGCTGCGCTTCTCTGCGTGCAGACGAAGTCGACGATCGAGCAGCCGAAGCTGCGCTTCGACACCAACGAGTTCTATTTGAAGAGCACCGAGGAGATGACGGACTCCTTCTCGGACATTCCGGAGGCCGTCGCGAGCACCATCGAGATCGGCGAGCGCTGCCAGGTCGAGATGCAGCTCGGCCAGCTGCTGCTGCCGCGCTTCCCGACCCCGGAGGGGACGGAGCCGGGGGAGATGCTCCGCGACCTGGCGATGAAGGGGCTGCTGCGCCGATATGGGGAGCCAATCCCGGGCGAAGCTCTGGAGCGCCTCGACTTCGAGCTCGGCGTGATCTCCGAGATGGGCTTCGAGTCCTACTTCCTGATCGTCTGGGACTTCGTCAGCTACGCGAAGGAGAACGGCATCGCGGTCGGCCCGGGGCGCGGCTCCGCCGCCGGCTCGATCGTCGCCTACGCGCTCGAGATCACCGACATCGACCCGCTCGCAAACGACCTGCTCTTCGAGCGCTTCCTGAACCCGGGCCGCAAGTCGATGCCGGACATCGACATCGACTTCTCCGTGCGCGGCCGCGAGCAGGTGATCCGCTACGTCGGCGACAAGTACGGACGCGAATGCGTCGCCCAGATCATCACCTTCGGCAAGATGGCGCCGCGCGCGGCCACCCGAGACGCCGCCCGAGTCCTCGGCTACGAGTACGCAACCGGCGACCGCCTCGCCAAGCAGATCCCGGAGCCCATCCTCGGCCGCAATCCGAGCTTCGAGGAGTGCCTGAAGCCCGGCGAGGAGCTGAAGCGCACCTACGACTCGGACCCCGACGCGCGCAAGATCCTCGACACCGCGCGGGGCCTCGAGGGCATCGTCCGCAACCACTCGATCCATGCCGCGGCCGTGGTGATCGCCGACCGCCCGCTTCAGGAGATCGTCCCGCTCCAGCTCGCGGAGGATCGGGGCGCCGGGAACGGGAACGGCAACGGCAGGGCCGAGCGCGCCTACAAGACGGTCACCCAGTACTCGATGGGCCCGATCGAGGAGATCGGCCTGCTGAAGATGGACTTCCTCGGCTTGCGCAACCTGGACGTGATCGAGGACGCGGCGGCGATCATCGAGCGCTCCCGCGGCGAGAAGATCGACATCAAGAACATCCCCCTCGACGATGCCAAGACTTACGAGATGCTCGCCCGGGGCGACTCGATCGGGGTCTTCCAGTTCGAGTCCGACGGGATGCGCGACGCGCTGAAGACGGTGCGGCCGACGGAGTTCCAGGACTTGGTGGCGCTGGTGGCGCTCTACCGCCCGGGCGCCATGCGCTACATCGGCGACTACGCGAAGGGCAAGCGCAAGCCGGACTCGGTCATCTACCGGGATCAGCGGCTGCGCACGATCAGCCAGTCGACCTACGGCTGCGTGATCTACCAGGAGCAGCTCATGGAGATCGCCAAGCAGATGGCGGGATTCAGCCCGGCCCAGGCAGACGATCTCCGCAAGGCTGTGGGGAAGAAGAAGCGCGATCTGATGGCGACGATGAAGGACAAGTTCCTCGAGGGGATGGCCGCGTCGAACACCGACAAGCGGGTCGCGCAGGACCTCTGGTCGCTGATGGAGGCGGCCGCCGACTACTCCTTCAACCGCTCCCATGCCGCCTGCTACGCGCTGATCGCCTACCGGACGGCCTGGCTGCGGGCCAACTACTGCGCGGAGTACATGGCGGCGCTGATCTCGACCGTGATGTCGACCAAGGACAAGGTCCCGTTCTTCGTCAACCGCTGCGACGAGATGGGGATCGAGGTGCTGCCCCCCGACGTAAACACCTCGGACCACGGCTTCGTCGTTTCCGGGAACAGCATCCGCTTCGGCCTCGATGCCGTCAAGAACGTGGGCCACGTCGCCGTCCAGGCGATCCTGGACGCCCGTGAGCAGGGAGGGGAGTTCAGCTCGATCTGGGACTTCTGCGTGCGGGTGGACACCCGCGCCGTCAACAAGCGCGCGGTCGAGTGCCTGGTCAAGTGCGGGGCCCTCGACTCCACCGGCGCCCCGCGGCGCGGAATGCTCGAGGCGGTCCCGGCCGCCACCGCCTTCGGGCAGAAAGCCCAGGAGGACTCCCGGATGGGCCAGTCCTCGATCTTCGACCTCGGCGGAACGGCGGAGGACACCGGCCGCGCGCGCTCCCAGCACGCCCCGATCCCGGCCCAGGAGTTCGACAAGCGCGAGCTGCTACGGCTCGAGAAGGAGACCCTCGGGACCTACCTCTCCTCGCACCCCCTGGCGGAGGTGAAGGATGCGCTTCGGGCCAGAGTCGACTGTCCGATCTCCCAGCTGGAGAGCAGGGCGGACGGCTCGCTCGTCACGGTCGGCGGGATCGT
>DATGDO010000190.1:0-2473 GCA_035310805.1 Solirubrobacterales bacterium | reverse complement strand
GAGGCCGAGCTCGAGGCCTTCCGCTTCGCGGCCCACGGCCTGCCGGTCGTGATCGTCAACCCGAGCTTCGTGCTCGGACCCGACGACCCGAGCCGGACCTCGATGGGGCTGGTCCGCCGCTTCTGCCTCGGGCAGATCCCGGCCTACGTCGACGGCGCGATCAACATCGTCGACGTCCGCGACGTCGCCAAGGGCCACCTGCTGGCGGACGAGCGCGGGGAGGAGGGCGAGCGCTACCTGCTCACCGGCCGGAACTTCACGCTGCAGCGGCTCTTCGCCGACCTGAGCAGGATCGCGAACGTCCCGCCGCCCCCGGTGCGGATGCGGGGCCGCCTGGTGCTGGCCGGGGTGGAGGCGATGGAGCTCATGGGGCTGCGGCTGCCGACCTCCGCGGACGAGGTCCGCTCGGGAACGCAGTGGTTCACCTATCGCAACGACAAGGCCCGCAAGGAGCTCGGCTGGGAGCCGCGTCCGCACGAGGAGACCCTCGAGGACACGGTCCGCTGGCAGCTCGAAGAGCTCGGCGAGCGCGCGGAGGGGCACCGGCTCACCGACCTCGCCCTTCGCACGACCGGCGGCGCGCTGCGCATGCTTCCCTTCAGCTGATGGGCGAGCCCCGCCGCGTCCTCTACCGCTGCGGCACCCCTACGAACTTCCTCTGTCCCTGCGGCGCGGTGGCGCGGCGCCTCAACAAGCACGAGCTCGAGTACCGCACCGAGCGGGTCAGGCGGCGGCGCTCACAGCGCCCGGAGATCGTCGAGCTCACCAAGCTGCCATACGTGCCGGTGCTGGTCGACGGCGACGAGGTGATCAGCGACTCGCGCCGCATCCTGCAATACCTCGACTGGCGCTACGACGAGAGGGAATAGCGCTCACCGGCCGGCGACCTCCTCGAGGCGGGACCGGCGCCTCGCGAGGAGCACGGCGTGCGGATCCTTGGCGGACGGCCGGTCGTAACGGCGCTCACCTTCTCGGTCGCTGCGGAGCGCTGACACCCGGCAACCCTCCTGTAAAAAGGAGTCGCATGGAAAAGCGGCTCCTCAGCGCGATCATCTTCTCCCCACGCGGCGGCTCGGCCCACGTCACTAGGGCGCTGCTGCGTCACCTGCTCGAGCTGGGGTGGTCCGCAAGGCTCGTGGCCGGCTCGCGGAGCGATTTCGGAGACGAGGCGGACGCCCGCCTCTTCTATGAAGGGATAGACGTACGAGCGGTCGATTTCGCGCCCGCCCTCGCCACGCCGGATCCCCTCCGGCCCCCGAGCGGGCTCGCCCCGATGCATCCCTCGTTCGAGCAGCGGGAGGATGCGCCCGACGCCGTCTTCGCTTCCCTCGACGACCTCGAGCTCGAGCGGCAGGTGCGCGCATGGAGCGCCGAGCTCGACGCCGCCGGCGCGGCGGAGGTCGACCTCCTCTATCTGCACCACCTCACGCCGCTCAACGAGGCCGCCGCCAGGGTGGCGCCAGGCATTCCGATCGTCGGGCATCTGCACGGGACCGAGCTGCTCATGCTGGAGCAGATCGAGGATGGTCCACCGGCCGGTTGGGACTTCGCCGAGCTGTGGCGCGCCCGGCTCCGAGCCTGGGCCACCGACTGCGAGCGGCTCGTCGTCTCGCCCGCCGGCGTGGAGCGTGCCCGGCGGCTGCTCGACGTCGAAGGCGAGAAGCTCCTTCCGCTGGCGAACGGGTTCGATCACAGGGTCTTCCATCCCCTCGAGATCGACCGCCTCGCCCACTGGCGGCGTCACCTGGTGGAGCGCCCCACCGCGCTCGCTCCGGACGGGACCACGATCGGCTACACCGAGGACGATCTCGAGGTCCTGCGGCAGGGTTCCGTTCTGCTCTACGTGGGTCGCTTCACCGAGGTGAAACGCCTGCCCTTCCTGCTCGAGGCATTCGCCTCGGCGCAGGATCGGTTCGACCGCCAGGCCGCCCTCGTCATCGTCGGCGGACATCCGGGTGAGTGGGAGGGGGAGCATCCGGTGGAGGCGGCGCGCAGGCTCGGCCTGGACGACGTCTTCTTCGCGGGCTGGCAGCGACAGGAGGACCTGCCCCCCTTCCTCAACGCGGCGGACGTGGTGATCCTGCCGTCCGCCAGGGAGCAGTTCGGCCAGACGTTGGTCGAGGGGATGGCCTGTGGGCTGCCGGGGATCGCGACCAACGCGCTCGGCCCCAGCCGCATCCTGGAGGACGGGGAAACGGGATGGCTGTTCGAGCCCGACGATCGCGAGGGCCTGATCGGCGCGCTGGTCGAGGCCGTCAACGACCCCGCGGAGCGCCGCCGGCGCGGGCGGTTGGCCCACGAGGTTGCTGTGCAACGGCTCTCCTGGTCCACGGTCGCGGCACGCCTGGACCGCCTCTTGAGCGAGGTCGCTGGGCCGACGCGGGGCACGTCGGGAAGAGACGAGAAGGACAACTTCCTGCTGGACGCTGAGAGGGGCTCTACAATCGGTGTCGATGAGTGAGAACCCTCAGCC
>DATGDO010000189.1:0-12091 GCA_035310805.1 Solirubrobacterales bacterium | reverse complement strand
ATCGCCGGCGCACGCCAAGGGCGGCGTGAAGCTGAAGCGGGTCGGGCGCTTCAACGGTCCGACCTTCGTGACCTCTGCGCCCGGCGTCCAGGGCGTCCTCGTGGTGGAGAAGCGAGGCCGGATCCGCCTGGTCCAGGGGCGCAGGCGCCGCACGTTCACGAACATCTCGGGCTCGGTGACCTCCGGCGGAGAGCGCGGGCTCCTCTCGGTCGCCTTCCCCCCCGACTACGCGAGCTCGAGGCTCCTCTACGTCTACTTCACGAACCGGGCCGGCGACATCGAGATCGCCGAGCTGCACGCGGACCCGGATGGCCGCCACGCGAATCCGGCCACGCTGAGGCCGATCGTGGTGGTACCCCACCCCAACCACTCCAATCACAACGGCGGGCAGCTGCAGTTCGGTCCCGATGGCTTCCTGTACGCGGGGACCGGGGACGGCGGGGGCGCGGGCGATGAGCCGGACAACGCCCAGAACCCGAGCTCGCGCCTCGGCAAGCTGCTGAGGATCGATCCGTCCTCGGGATCGGTGGCGATCTACTCGATCGGGCTGCGCAACCCGTACCGGTTCTCGTTCGACCTCGTCACCGATCCGGCCCAGCCACGAATCGCGATCGGGGACGTCGGGCAGGATCGCTTCGAGGAGATCGACTACCTGACGCTCGCGGGGGCCAGCGGCGCCAACTTCGGCTGGAACGACTTCGAGGGCCTTGCCCCGTTTCCGGGAGCCCACCCCCCCACCCCGAGTCAGACCGTGAAGCCGATCAAGACCTATCGCATCTCCGGTCCGGCCTGTGCGGTGATCGGCGGCTACGTCGTGCGCGACACCCGGCTGCGCTCGCTCTTCCATCGCTACGTCTACGGAGACTTCTGCACCGGCAGGGTGCGCTCCCTGATCCCGCGCCTCGGCGGTGCACGAAAGGACCGGTCGACCGGCGTCCGGGTCCGCGGCCTGAGCTCGTTCGGGGAGGGCGCGGATGGCACCCTGTACGCAACCTCACTGAACGGGCCCGTCTACAGGTTCGTCCGCCGCCGCTGACGGCCCGGCCGCCCGCCGAGCCGCTAATAACCTGGGTCCGGCCTGCCCCGGGACCCACAGATGCGGATCGCCGCCACCCGTCGCCAGATCGAGACCGTCATCGCTGCCCTCGTCGCGGTCGCCGCCGCGATCGTGGGGCTCTCGAGCCATGAGCAGCGCACGCTGGGACCGAAGTTCGTCGCGCTCCAGCGGATCGCGCGGCTGAAGAACCCGGTCTACCTGACCCAGCCGCCGGGACCGGGCTCGCAGCTCTACGTGGTGCAGAAGGGCGGGGCGGTCAGGGTGATCGCGAACGACCGTCTCCTCAGGCGCCCCTTCCTCGACATCCGCCGGCTCGTCAAGGCGCACGGCGTCCGCAGCGAGCCCGGCATGGCATCAGTCGCCTTCGCGCCGGACTATCAACGTTCCGGGCTCCTCTACGTCGCCTACACCGACCACCGCGACGCGCTGGTGGTGGCGCAGTACAGGCGAAGCCGCGGCGATCCCCTGGTCGCCGACCCCGGCTCCGGTCGCACCATCCTGAGGATTCCCGAGCCCACGCCGGAGCACCATGGCGGGCTCATCCTCTTCGCTCCGGACGGCCACCTCTACATCGGCACCGGCGACGGCGGCCCGGCCGGCGATCCCCAGAACGCCGCCCAGAACACGGAGGTGCTGCTCGGCAAGATCCTCCGGATCGATCCGACGCCGTCCGGATACGCGATCCCGGCCGACAATCCGTTCGTGGCAAAGCCGGGCCGCGACGAGATCTGGGCCTATGGCCTGCGCAACCCGAGAGGGATCTCCTTCGACCGGGTCACGGGGACGATCGCGATCGGGGACGTGGGGAACGACCGCTACGAGGAGATCGACTACCTGCCGGTGGCGAAGGCCCGAGGAGCGAACTTCGGCTGGTCGGCTTTCGAGGCCTTCGCCCCGTTCGCGGGCGGCGTCCCCCGCCGCAGCACCGTGCTGCCGGCGATCGCCTACCGGCACGGCCCCGGCTGCGCGGTCGTCGGCGGCTTCGTGGTCCGTGACTCGCACCTGGCCCGGATCAGGGGGCGGGAGATCTTCGGCGACTACGTCTTCGGCGACTACTGCACGGGCAGGCTCTACGGCTTCCGGCCGCGGGCGGGCAGGCGGGTGGGGAAGCAGCGCAGCTTCAGGTTCGAGGCCCGCTACCTGACCTCGATCGGGCGCGACAACTCGGGCCGGATCTACCTGATCAGCGAGCGAGGCCGGACGAAGAAGGGCAAGGCCACGCTGGGGTCGGTCTACCGCCTCGTCCCGCATCGCAAGGAGGTCACCGGCTAGAGCCCGGCGAAGGCGACGACCTGGTCGTCCGCGGGGGCGAACAGCCGCCCGCCGCCCGCGGCCGGGGTCGCGAAGTGCGTGGCGGATCCGAGGTCGACGCTGACGGCCGAGTTGCCGCTGTCCGGGGCGTAGCCGTGCAGGGTGGCCCCGCTGTCGATGCTCCAGACGAGGCCGCCGGCGACGATCGGCGGGCCCGCGGACGAGCCGGCCTGCCAGACCGCGTTGAAGGAGTCGCCGCTGACGCGCAGCGCGTGGAGACCGTCGGTACAGGGCACGTAGACCATCGGCGGCTGGAAGGCCAGCCCGCCGAACGCCCCGCCGCCGCAGACGTGCTGGCTGAAGAGCTCTCCGCCGGTTCCACCGAGACGGCTGGCGGAGAGGATCAGGCCGAGGCCCTCCTTCCCGATCACGAAGATGCGGTCGTTGCCGATCAGGGTCGGCCCGACCGAGCCGAGGTCCGTATCGGTCTGGTTCAGCTGGGCGGAGTTGGAGGCGCGGTAGAAGCCGGTCTGCTTGAGCTTCGGCGAGAGGCGGATGACGCTGTTGCCGAAGTCGAACCCGGAGGTGGCATCCCCGTTTCCTGTGACCACGAAGAGGTTTCCGGCCCGGTCCACGGCGGCCCCCGACGGTGCCCAGATGCCGCCCTCGCGATGGACCCCCACGGTGAAGGCGAGCTTCCGCGCCTTGCCATGCGTCCTCACCGAGACGACCCGCCCCCGGTAGTCGCCGCAGTCGCCGGTCAATCCGCCGTATTCGACATAGACGCGCCCTCTCGACACCGAGAGCGCCGCGCGCTCCTGGTGGACGCGCGGGTCCGAGCCGGGCGCGTCGACGTTGCGCTTCAGCCGGATCTTGCCGCCGTGCAGCCGGAGACCGAAGAGCACGTGCCGATAGCCGCTCAGAAAGGCGACCGCGTAGAGCGTCCCGCCTGAGATCGCCGGCGTGCCGGTGATCCCGGTGACCGGCTCGATGTTCCCGCAGGGCAGGGTCGAGGCTTGGACGGGAGTGCCGAGGTGGCGCTTCCAGGCGACCTGTCCGTTGCCGACGTTGAGCGCGTAGACCGTGTTGTTCTCGGTGGCGACGTAGACCCGGCTGCCGACCGTGAGCGGCTCGGCGTAGAGGGGTCCGTCGAGGGTCCTGGCCCAGGCGCGGTGGAAGCCCGCCACCGCCGGCGAGGTGGTGTCCACGGCGGTGCGGGCGAGATTCGCATGGTAGGTGGGCCAGTTGGCCGCTCGCTTCTCGGCGCCTGCGGCACTCGGCTGTCCCGAGACGTTCGCGCTGACCGTGGCGCCCGGCGGGTCCGGCTTCGCGCCGGAGCCGCAGCCGATCGCGACGATCAGCGCTGCCGTGATCACCAACCCCGCCGCAAGGCGCGTCCTAAGCATCCGAATCAGTCTAGGTGGACGACTTCGCCGCGCGAGTCGCGGCGGCTTCGCCGCCGCTCCGGGATGGGGCGGCCTTGCTTCGCCACCAGATCGCGGCTGCAGCGGCCGCCCGACACAAGTCGCTCCGGGCTTCGCCCTTCGCTCCGAGATGGGGCGGCCTTGCAGCCGCTAGCGCGGAAGGGCCGGGGCGAGGATCCGGTAGGCCTTGATGCCGAGACCGAGCCGCTCGCGGTCCTCGGAGATCTGCGGGTCGAGCCCGGTCAGCTCCTTGACCCGGTCGAGGCGGTAGGCGACGGTGTGACGGTGGGCGAAGATCACCCGGGCGGTCGCATTCATGTTGCAGTCGCTCGCCAGGTACTCCTCCAGCGTGCCGAGCAGGTCCGAGCGGTACTGGTTGTCGTAGCGGACGAGGGGCTCGACCGTGTCCTGGTAGAAGCTCCGCACCTCGTCGGGGTCGGAGATCAGCGCCCGGAAGAGCAGGCGGTAGACCCCACTCGCCGCGATGCCCTCGTCCAGCGCCTCCGCGATCTCCGGGGCGCGGGTGATCACGTCGAGGACCAGCTCGGCCTCCTTGATCGCTCGATGGAGCTCGCCGGGATCGGGATAGAACGAGGAGACGGCGGCCCTGCCGTGCTTGCGAAGCCGGGCGGCGATTCGCCCCGCGGCCTGCAGGGTCCGCTCCGGGGCGTCGTCCCCGCCACGGCCCGGGAGGACCGCGTAGAGGCGGCCGTCGACGAGCTCGGCGAGCGAGCCCTCGTATTCGGCCTCGACCAGCGCCGTGGCGTGGCTCGGGCTCGCGGATTCGATCGCGGCGACCAGCGCAATCGCGCCCCGGGCCAGGTCGCAGCCGAGGCGCCCCGCCTTGCCGGTCGCCTCGTCGGCGTCGATCTCGCGCGAGCGCAGCTCCTCGATCAGGCCGCCGCGCATCTTCCGCTCGGCCTCCTCGCGGGCGTCCGCGACGGCCACCTCCGCCAGCGCGCCCAGCGCCGCGGCCCGCAAGACCTCCTCGCGGTCGACCAGGACGGGGGCATCGCCGTCCTCGGTCTCGCCCTCGAGCAGGAGGACGACGCCGACGAGGTGCCCGCCGGCCTCGATCGAGCGCTCGAGAGCGATCGAGTCGGGCGCGGCCGCGTCGGTCTCCGCGAGGCGTACCTTCGCGTACTCCGCCAGGCCGTTGAGCTCGCCGCCCCCCGGCGCGCGAGCCACCAGGCCTCGGGGCGGCAGCACGATCGCCACCGGTCCCCCGGCCTCCGCGGCCGCCAGCTCCGCCACGCCCTGCAGCCCGTCGCCGTCGAGGACGGCCTCGATCATGCGGGTGCTGAGCTCGCGCATCGTCACTCCTGGTTCTCCGCCTTGCCCGTGTTCACGTCCGCGATCGACAGGGACGGTAAGCCCGCCCAGGCACGGGGTCTTTGGCCCGCTGTCGAAAATCGCGCGCGCCGCTTCCTCCAAGCGGTCGAGGGTGCCGATCCGCAACGACTGGCTGGCCAGCCAGGATCAGCGGTACAGTCCCTGCGAAGGCGGCGGCGACGAGGCGAGCGAACAATGGCAATCGACACCATCAGCGAGGTCGGAAGGGGCTCCAGCGAGAGCTTCGAGGTGCACGACCCGGCGGACGGATCGGTGATCGCCACGGTGCCGCTCGACGGCCCCGGCGAGGTCGCCGCGACCGTCGCCCGTGTCCGCGCCAAGCAGCCGGAGTGGGAGGCCCTCGGGATCAAGGGCCGCTCCGAGTGGCTCCACGAGCTCCGCGACTGGATCCTCGACCACGAGGACGAGATCGCCGACACGATGCAGCGGGAGACCGGCAAGGTCCGCGCCGAGGCCGCGGGGGAGGCCGCCTATCTCCTCGACCTGATCAACTTCTACTCCAGGAAGGGCGGCAAGTTCATCGGCGAGGAGCGAGTCTCCGCCCACTCGCCCCTGATGAAGGTGAAGAGGCTGCGTGTGCAGTACCGGCCCTATCCCGTGGTCGGGGTGATCAGCCCCTGGAACTTCCCGCTGATCCTCTCGCTCGGCGACGCGATCCCCGCCCTGATCGCCGGCTGCGCCGTCGTCGTCAAGCCCTCGGAGATCACCCCGCTCGTGCTCACCGAGATCGTCGAGGCCTGGAAGAGCGAGATCGGCGGCCCCGACGTCTTCGACGTCGTCAACGGCATGGGCGAGACCGGCTCGGCGCTGGTGGACGAGGTCGACTTCGTCCAGTTCACCGGCTCCGACCGGACCGCGAAGAAGGTCCTCGCGCGGGCAGCCGAGACCCTGACCCCCGTGAGCGCCGAGCTCGGCGGCAAGGACCCGATGATCGTCCTGCGCAGTGCCGACGTGGAGCGGGCGGCCAACGCCGCGACCTGGGGTGCCTTCGCCAACGTCGGCCAGGTCTGCATCTCGGTCGAGCGGCTCTACGTCGAGGAGCCGATCTACGACGAGTTCGTTGAGCGCTTCACCGAGGAGGTCAAGAAGCTGAATCAGGGGATGGACGGCCGCGAGCACGGCAAGGACGTGGGCGCGATGACCTTCCCACCGCAGATCAAGATCGTCGAGGAGCACGTCGAGGATGCTCGTCGCAGCGGGGCGACCATCCTCACCGGTGGCGAGCGCCTCCAGGGCGATGGCGACTGGTATCCGCCGACGGTGATCACCGACGTCGATCACTCGATGAAAGTGATGCGCGACGAGACCTTCGGGCCGGTGGTCGGGGTGATGAAGGTCCGCGACCCCGACGAGGCCGTGCGACTGGCGAACGACAGCCGCTACGGGCTCGCCGCCTCGGTGTTCGGCAGCAAGCGGGCCGCGGAGGCGGTCGCCCGACGGCTCGAGGTCGGGACCGCGAACGTCAACGACGTGCTGGTGGGCTTCCTCGCCTCGGACGTCCCGATGGGTGGCTGGAAGGACTCGGGCATCGGCTTCCGCCACGGCGAATACGGGATCAAGAAGTTCGTCCGTCCCGAGTCGCTGGTGATCACCCGCTTCGGCAAGAAGCGCGAGCCTCTCTACTTCCCCTACACGGACAGGCGACGCCGGCAGCTGCGGAGGATCACGAACTTCTTCCTCGCGCGCGACTGGCGGCGGAGGCTGGGGCGCAGCTAGGACGACTCGTCCGGCGGGGATCCAGGGGACTCTCCCCCGGACCCTTCTTTTTTCCTGCAGCTAGCGGCCTCCGGCCGCAGCCAGCTCATGGTCGAGGCGCTCGGCCTCCTCGTCGAACCACTCCGAGACGAGCCGAAGCCAAGCCACCTCGGAACGCGTCCTGATCCGGACGTAGTCGGCATGCTGGTCCCCGGCGATCCGGATCGCGTCGGTCACGCTCAGGTCGCCGGCGGCCTCGCCGTCGTCCCCGACCAGGGTCCAATCGGCGCGCCCGCGCGGCCCGATGTCCTCCTCGAGGGAGAGCCTCGTGCCGTCGCTGAGCAGGAGGGCCTTCGGCTCGCGCCCCCCTACCTGGATTCCCCTCACCGTGTTCGCCTCCATCTGACTCCCCTTCCTGCCCGGCTCAGCGCCGGGGCGTTCGCTCCTGTCGAGAAGCCCATGATGCTAACGATCGCTAACAGATCGCTAAAGATTCACTAACAGGAATGGGAAACCCGCGGATTTTGCGGCAGGCGCTCGGCGGCCACTAGGAGGCCGGGACGAGCTCCTCGCGCAGCTGCTTCGCCGCCTGGACCATGTTGCGGAGGCTGGCCTCGGTCTCGGGCCAGGCGCGGGTCTTGAGGCCGCAGTCGGGCGTCACCCAGATCTGCTCCGGGCGCAGGACGCGCGCCGCCTCACCAAGCAGCTCGGCCATCTCCTCCGCCGTTGGGATCCGCGGGGAGTGGATGTCGTAGACGCCGGGACCGATGTCGTTGGCGAAGCCGGTCTTCTCCCACTCGTGGAGCAGCTCCATCCGGGAGCGGGCCGCCTCGATCAGGGTGACGTCGGCGTCCATCTCCTGGATCTGCTCGAGGATGTCGCCGAAGTCCGAGTAGCACATGTGGGTCTGGATCTGGGTGTCGTCGCGAACCACCGACGTGGCGACGCGGAACGAGTAGACCGCCCAGCGCAGGTACTCGTCCCAGTGCTCGCGGCGCAGCGGCAGGCCCTCGCGGATCGCCGGCTCGTCGACGTGGATGATCGGGATGCCGGCCTTCTCGAGGTCGGCGACCTCGTCGCGGATCGCGAGCGCCAGCTGCTCGCAGGTCTCCGAGCGAGGCTGGTCGTCGCGGACGAAGGACCACTCGAGCATCGTGACCGGGCCGGTGAGCATCCCCTTGATCGGCTTCTCGGTCTTCGACTGCGCATAGGTGATCCACTCGACGGTCATCGGCGCCGGCCGGCTGACGTCGCCGAAGATGATCGGCGGGCGCACGCAGCGCGAGCCGTACGACTGCACCCAGGCGTTCTCGGTGAAGACGAAGCCGAGCATCTGCTCGCCGAAGTACTGGACCATGTCGTTGCGCTCCGGCTCGCCGTGGACGAGCACGTCCAGGCCGACCTCCTCCTGGAAGGCGACGACCCGATCGATCTCGGCGCGCATCCGCTCCTTGTAGGCGGCGAGCTGGATCTCGCCCTGCCGTAGCTGGCGACGGGCCGTCCGGATCTCGTCGGTCTGGGGGAACGAGCCGATCGTGGTCGCCGGGAAGCTGGGCAGCCCGAGCTTCTGCCGCTGGACCTGCTTGCGATCCGGGAACGCGGTGTCGCGGCGCGCATCGGCCTCGCTCAGCGCCTCGACTCGATCGCGCACCTCGGGGTTCCGGCTGCGGCTGGACTCGCGGCGGGAATCCAGGGCCCGGTCGTTGGCGTCGAGCTGCTCGGCGATCGCCCCCCGGCCGTCGGCGAGTCCCTTCGCGAGCGTGGCCACCTCCCCCACCTTCTGGACGGCGAAGGCCATCCACGAGCGCGTCTCGTCGTCGAGGTCCGCGCCGCCGCCGGCCGGCTCGGCGTCCAGGTCGATCGGGGTGTGGAGCAACGAGCAGCTGGTGGAGACGACGAGCTGGGCCGTGCGGTCGCGGAGCCCCTCGAGCGCGTCAAGGGAGTGCTCGAGATGGCTGATCCAGACGTTCCGGCCGTCCACGATCCCGGCGAAGAGCCACTGATCGTCCAGCCCCCCGTGCTCGGCGACGAACTCGGCGTTGTGGCGACCGCCGTGCTCATGGGCGGGCACAGCCCCCTCCTCGTGGGTGACGCCGGTGAAGTCCAGCCCGACGCCCTCGATCGGCAGGTCGCGCAGGACTCCATAAGCGGCGCCGACGTGGTCGAAGTAGGTCTTGACCAGGAGCCTCGGCCGCTCGCGCACCTTGCAGAGCTCCTCGTACGCGAGTCGCAGGGCGTCGAGCTCCCGCTCCGCGCGGTCCGCGACGAAGCAGGGCTCGTCGAGCTGCACCCAGGTCGCGCCCTGCTCGGCGAGTCTTTCGATCACCTCGCCGTAGACCTCGACGAGGGACTCGAGCAGGTCCAGGGCGTTGAAGTCGTCGGAGACGCCGTCGGCGGGCTTCGACAGCAGCAGGAAGCTGACCGGGCCGATCAGCACGGGGACCGTGTCGATCCCCAGCTCCTCCATCGCCTCGGCGTGCTCGTCGAACGGCTTGGAGCTCGACAGCGAGAACTGCGTGCCGGGCCCGAGCTCGGGGACGATGTAGTGGTAGTTCGTGTCGAACCACTTGGTCATCTCCTGCGCGGTGGCGTCCAGGGCATCGGTCTGGCGGCCGCGGGCCATCGCGAAGTACGTGTCAAGGTCGACGTCGCCACCGTCCCAGCCGTAGCGTTCGGGGACCGCGCCCACCAGCGCGATCGCGTCCAGCACCTGGTCGTAGTGGGAGAAGTCGTTCGACGGGATCAGGTCGATCCCGGCGTCCTGCATCAGCTTCCAGTTCTCGACCCTGATCGCCTTCCCGGTCGCGGCCAGCTCCTCCGCCGAGGTCTCGCCGCGCCAGTGCCCCTCCGTCGCGAATTTGAGCTCGCGATTGCGGCCGATGCGTGGGAAGCCGGCGACGTTGGAGAGCGCCATCGCGCCTAGGCTAACGAGGCGGTCAACCCAGCCGCGATCTCGTCCGCTGCGCCCCCCAGGCGGGCGCCCCGTACCCTTCTCCGCCATGTCCGAGCGCGACTACCTGGCCGCCGTGCGTGAGCGCGTCGTCGTCTTCGACGGTGGCATGGGCGCCACCCTGGAGCAGTTCGATCTCAGCGCCGAGGACTACGGCGGGCTCGAGGGCAAGTGTCACGAGGCGCTGGTGCTCAACCGGCCCGACGTGATCGAGGGGGTCCACGCCTCGATGCTCGAGGCGGGCGCCGAGGTGCTCGAGACCGACACCTTCCAGGGCAGCCGGATCAAGCTCGACGAGTGGGGGCTGGCCGACCAGACGGTCGAGATCAACCGCCGCGCCGCCGAGATCGCGCGCAGCGCGGCCGGCGAGACCCGCTTCGTCGCCGGCTCGATCGGCCCCACCGGCTTCCTCCCCGCCAGCAACGATCCCACCCTCGGCGGGATCTCCTTCCGCGAGCTTGTCGAGGTCTTCGCCGAGCAGGCCGGGGGCCTGATCGAGGGGGGCGCCGACCTGCTGATCATCGAGACCGCGCAGGACATGCTCGAGGTGAAGGCGGCGATCTTCGGCGCTCGCGAGGCCTTCAAGCGCAAGGGCCGAACCCTGCCGATCCAGACCAGCGTCTCACTGCTGCCCCAGGGCGGCAAGATGCTGCTCGGCACCGACATCGCGGCTGTGCTGACCACTCTCGCCGCGTTGGACGTGCAGGTGATCGGCCTCAACTGCTCGACCGGGCCCGAGGACATGCGCGACGCGATCCGCTACCTGGGCGAGTACTCACCCCTGCCGGTCCACTGCATCCCCAACGCGGGCCTTCCGCAGCAGGGACCCGACGGCGAGACCATCTTCCCCGAGGAGCCGGAGCCCCTGGCGGCCACCCTTGCCGAGTTCGTCGAGCGCTACGGGGTCGGGATCGTGGGCGGCTGCTGCGGCACCACCCCAGACCACATCAGCGCGATCCGCGAGCGGGTCGAGGGACGCACCCCCGGGCGACGCCCCCCGCCGGGTCCGGCCCAGATCGCCTCGATGATGACCGCCACCCGGCTCGTGCAGGAGCCGCGGCCGACCCTTGTCGGCGAGCGGGTCAACTCGCAGGGCAGCCGCAAGGCCAAGGAGCTGCTGCTCGCCGACGACTACGACGGCCTCGTCCAAGTCGCCGAGGACCAGGTGTCGGGAGGGGCCCATGTGCTCGACCTCTGCGTGGCGCTGACCGAGCGCCAGGACGAGGACGAGCAGATGCGCCAGGTCGCCAAGCGCGTCTCGCTGACGCAGCCGGCGCCGATCCAGATCGACTCGACCGAGCCCGAGGTGATCGAGGCCGCGCTCGAGCAGATCCCGGGCCGGGCGATCGTCAACTCGATCAACCTCGAAGCGGGACGGGAGAAGCTCGATCGCGTCGTTCCCCTCGCCAGGGCCCACGGCGCGGCGGTGATCGCCCTGACGATCGACGAGGAGGGCATGGCGAAGACCGCCGAGCGCAAGCTCGAGGTCGCGAAGCGGATCGAGGAGCTCTGCTGTGGCGAGCACGGCCTCGACCCCGAGGTGCTGATCTTCGACGCGCTCACCTTCACCCTCACCACCGGCGACGAGGAATGGCGCCCCTCCGCCGTCGAGACGATCGAGGGGATCAGGCGGATCAGGGCCGAGATCCCAGACGTGAAGACATCGCTGGGGGTCTCGAACGTCTCCTTCGGGGTCTCACCTCCCGCCCGCGCCGCGCTCAACTCCGTCTTCCTGCACCACTGCGTCGAGGCCGGGCTCGACCTGGCGATGGTCAACCCCAACCAGATCACCCCCTACACGGAGATCCCCGATCACGAGCGCGAGCTCACCGACGACCTCGTCTTCAACCAGCGGGAGGAAGCCCTCGAGCGCTTCATCTCCCACTTCGAGGAGAAGGGTGAGCAGGCCGAGCAGGCGACCGGCGACCCCACCGAGGGAATGGAGCCCGAGGAGGCGCTGCACTGGCAGATCCTGCATCGCAGGAAGGAGGGCGTCGAGGACTGGATCGACCGCTCGGTGGAGAAGATCGGCGCCGTCCCGACCCTCAACACCGTCCTGCTCCCGGCGATGAAGGAGGTTGGCGACAAGTTCGGCGCCGGCGAGCTGATCCTGCCGTTCGTCCTGCAGTCGGCCGAGGTGATGAAGCGGGCGGTCGCGCAGCTGGAGAACTACCTCGAGCGGATCGAGGGCCACAGCAAGGGCAAGGTGGTGATCGCGACCGTCTTCGGCGACGTCCACGACATCGGCAAGTCGCTCGTGAACACGATCCTCACCAACAACGGCTACACGGTCATAGACCTCGGCAAGCAGGTCCCGGTCGACGCGATCATCGACGCCGCGGTCGAGAACGACGCCGACGC
>DATGDO010000188.1:0-7960 GCA_035310805.1 Solirubrobacterales bacterium | reverse complement strand
AGCAGTTCGCGGGCCCGTCGCTCCGCCCGGCGCTCCCGCGCCGGATCCCTGACGTAGCGCGGCCGCATCAGCCGCCCGCCGCCCGAGGGAAGAAGATCACTCGCTCGGCCGCCGCTGGAATCTCCGAGAAATCCCGGACCATCGTCGCCTCGCGTCGCCCCCCAGGGCCGTCATGGGGCACGGCCGCCCACATGCCGAGGTCCAGCTGGCGGCGGAACTCGCGCACGAGACGCTCCTCGTCCTCGGCCACCGCCGGGTCTCCCTCGGCGAGCAGCACGTCCCCCCTCCCCGGAGTCATGCGAAGCAGCTTCATACACCGATTATGCCGGGCGGCCGTTCTCGGGACGCTCGCGAATGGCCGCCAGAACGTCCACCGGCCCCGCGCCCGCGCCGATTCCCCGCAGGCCGTTCGCCACGGCCTCGGCCGCGATCCGCCGCGCCGTCCGGGCCGCCTCGAGCGGCGTATCGCCGAGCGCCAGCCGCGCCGCCAGGACCGACGAGTGGGTGCAGCCCGAGCCGTGGGCAGTCCCCTCGGGGTGGCGCGGTCCCCCGATCCCGACCTGCTGCTCGCCGTCGAAGTAGCGGTCCGTCCCGTCGAGGTGGCCACCCGTCACCACGACGACCTTCGGGCCCAGGGCGTGGACCGCGCGGGCGAGGTCCCGGGGGGAGACCTCCTCGCCGAGCCCGGTCAGCTCACGCGCCTCCGCGGCATTGGGGGTGACCACGCTCGCTCTCGGCATGATCCGCTCGATCAGCGCGCGCTTGGCCTCCGGCTGGAGCAGCACGGCTCCACTCTCGGCCACCATCACGGGATCGAGCACCACGGGGGCATCGCCGACCAGGTCGAGCGCCTCCTCGACCGCCTCGATGATCGGCGCGTCGAAGAGCATCCCGATCTTGACCACGTCGACGCCCATGTCCGAGGCGACCGCCCCCACCTGGTCGAGGATGAACTGGCGGGGCAGTGTCTCGATCGAGGCGACGTGGTGGGTGTTCTGCGCTGTCAGCGCGACGATCGCCGAGGTCCCGTGAACCCCGCAGCGGGCGAAGGCCTTCAGGTCCGCCTGAATTCCGGCGCCACCGCCGGAATCCGAGGAAGCGATGGTCATCGCGACCGGAATGCGCGCATCCGCAGGCACGGCGGTAAGGCTAGTGAGGGGGCCGCACCGGCTCCGGCAGCGCGAGCGTCGTGCGCTCGTAGCGCCCCGCCGAGTCCGAGTGGACGTAGCCACTCAGCTCCAGCCGAAGGAGGGCGCTGGCCAGCTGGCCGGGTTCGAGCCCGGATGCCCGGGCGAGCGCATCCGCGCCGCTCGAGCCACTCTCGAGCAGCTCGAGCAATTCGATCAGGTCGGGCTCGAGGACGGGGCCTCGGGGAACGACGCCTGCCGTCCTCGCCCCGGCCCCGGGCCCGAGCATCGAGTCGAGCACGTCCTGGGCCCCGCGGATCACCGAGGCACCGTCTCGCAGCAGGCCGTTCGTCCCGACGGCGGGCGAGGAGCCGACTCGCCCCGGGACCGCGCCGACCTCGCGGCCCAGGTCCTCCGCCATCTCGGCGGTGATCAGGGAGCCTGAGCGCTCCCTCGCCTCGACCACCACGGTGATCGCGCCGATCGCGGCCATGATCCGATTGCGCGCGGGAAAGGTCCAGCGGCGGGCGGTGGCCCCGAGCGGAAGCTCGGAGAGCACCAGCCCTCGTTCCACGAGTCGCTCGTAGAGGTGTCCGCAGCGGGGCGGGTACGGTAGGTCGACGCCGGTACCGAGCACCGCGACCGTGGAGCCGCCCGCCTCGAGCGCTCCCTCGTGCGCGCAGCAGTCGATCCCCATCGCCATGCCGCTCACCACGACGAGGCCCGCGGAGGCGAGCTCGCGACCGAGGGTCCTGGCGAGCTCGCGGCCGTGTCCGCTCGGCCGGCGCGAGCCCACGATCGTGACCGCCCCGTCCGCGGAGAGGCTCTCGAGCAGCTTGGGACGCCCGCGGCCGAACAGCACGGCTGGCGGATCGCCCAGGTCTCGGAGGGAGCTCGGGTACAGGCTGTGGTGACGGCAGCAGGCCCAGGCCTGAGCTGCGATGAGCGCCGCGCGCACCTCTTCGTGATCGAGGGAGGCCGCCCTCTCCAGGAAGTGGTCCGCGCGTGAGCGGGCCATCGCCCGCGTCAGGTCCTCGTCCGACAGCGCCAGCACCTCGTGGGCGCGGCTGCCGGGTGTCCTGTCGACTGCCTTCTCGATGTGCCCGGCGAGGTAGCCGATCAGCGAGGCGCGGCGCAGGCATTCCGCACAGGCCCGCGGGCGGGCCCCGGCGCTCATGAGACGCTCGGCCGGCGCCTGGCAAGCGCCTCGGAGACGTGCTCCTCGGCGATCCGCGGCTCGTCCGCGAGATCGGCGATCGTCCGCGCGAGCCGCAGGCAGCGATCCCATCCGCGGGCGCTCAGGCCCAGCCGGCTGTGCCCGCTCTCGAGAACTCGGCGTGCGGCCGGGTCGAGCTCGCAGTGGAGCCGCAGCTCGCGCGGCGTCATCTCGGCGTTCGCCCGACCGGGGCCGAGGCGGTCCTCCTGGGCTTGGCGCGCTCGAATCACGCGCTCCCTCACGGACATCGAGCCCTCGGTCTCCTCCTCGATGAGCTCCTCGGCGGGCGGCGGATCGACGTGCAGGGTGATGTCGATCCGGTCGGCCAGGGCGCCGCTCAGCTTCGACATGTAGCGGGAGACGGCGCCTGGATGGCAGTCGCACTCGCCGGAGTCCGGGCCGTTGCCGCAGGGGCAGGGATTGGAGGCGGCCACGAGCATGAAGCGGCAGGGCAGGGAAACGGTCCCCGAGGTCCTTGTCACGGTGACCACCCCCTCCTCGAGCGGGACCCGGAGGGCCTCCAGCGCGTCACGGCGAAACTCGCCGAGCTCGTCCAGGAAGAGGACACCGCGATGCGCGCGGGTCACCTCCCCGGGACGCGGCGGTGTCCCGCCCCCGACGAGCGCCCGGCCCGAGACGGTGTGATGCGGCGCCCTGAACGGTCGCCTCACCCGAGGGCCGCCGTTCTCCCCACAGACGCCAGCGATCCGGGTCACCTCGATCATCTCGCTGCGGCTGAGCGGCGGCAGCAGCGACGGCAGCCGCTGCAGCGCCAGGGTCTTTCCGCCGCCGGGTGGGCCGATCAGGAGCAGGCTGTGCGCGCCCGCCGCCGCGATCTCGAGGCAGCGACGGAGCACCGGATGGCCGCGCAGGTCGCTGAGGTCCGGGAGGTCGTCATCCGGGACGGCCGGCAGGGAAGCCGGCGGCGCCGGCTCGATCGTCCCCTCCCCGAGCTCGCGTAGCCGGCCGACCTGATCCAGCGCCACCACCTCGAGACCGCTCACCAGCGCCGCCTTGCTCGCATCCTTCGGCGCGACCGCGACGCCCCGCATGCCCCAGGCCCTCGCGCCCTCCGCCATCGCCAGCGCGCCCGCGACCGGCCGAATCGCCCCGTCGAGCGCGAGCTCGCCCGCGAGCGCGCAGCGATCGAGCACGCTGCGGGGAAGCTGGCCGGTGGCGACGAGCAGGGCGGCCGCGATCGCCAGGTCGAAGCCCGGGCCGGCCTTGCGCAGGTCGGCCGGCGCCAGGTTCACCGTGATCCGGTGCTGGGGGTAGCGGTAACCGGAGTTGACGAGCGCGGAGCGGACCCGCTCCCGGGACTCGCGCACCGCCGCGTCCGGGAGCCCGACGATCGTGAAGGAGGGAAGCCCGGCCCCTATGTCGACCTCGACGTGCACCGGCTCGGCCGCAACCCCGATCAGGGCGAAGGTGCGCGCGATCGCGAACATGCCGCAACCGTAGGCGGGGTCGCCGCGCGCCTGGCGCGCGCAGCGTCACCGTCGGGTCACGCCCTCGGTGCGATTCGCGCACGACTCGCTCGGTCCCGGCACACAGCCTCAGGACATGACCTTCGCGAGGCAGAGGCTGGGACGGACCGCCGAGGGGCTGGTCGCAGCCCGGCTGGAGCGTTCCGGCTGGCGGATGGTCGGCCGGAACGTGCGCCTGCCCTCCGGGGAGCTCGACATCGTCGCGCTGGACGGCCCCACGCTGGTCTTCGTGGAAGTCAAGGCCGGGCGCGCCGGAGCCAGGCTGGGGCCCGAGCGTCCCGCTCACGCCGTCGGCCGCCGCAAGCAGCTCAAGCTCCGCCGCCTCGCCCGCGAATGGATCGCGGAGCGGCGCAGTCCCTCAGGCGTCTCCGGCTACCGCTTCGACGTCGTCGGGGTCCGCTTCGGCGCCGATGGCCTCGCGGATGTCGATCACATCCGCGCCGCCTTCTAGGGAGGGCAGGGCCAGGCCTTCCGGGGCGGCCGCCTGCGGCCGCGACCGATCCCGGTGGCCGCCCGCCGCCGTGATTGGTGGCGAAGCCGGATATTCCGCGTCCGTCAAGCCGAGCTGCGAGTACGCCACGGATGCGAACGAGCGCCGGTGCAGCGGGCAGATTCCGTGTCGGAGGATCGCCTCGCGATGCTCCGGGGTGGAGTAGCCGACGTTGCCCTCGAAGTTCCAATCCGGATAGAGCGCCGCGACCCGGCGCATGTAGCGGTCGCGGGTCACCTTCGCGACCACCGAGGCGGCGGCGATCGCAGCGCTGCGCGAGTCACCGTCGATCACCGGCGTGTGCTCGAGCCCGCAGGCGGGCAGCCGGAACCCATCCACCAGGCGGGCTGCGTCGTCGGCGGCGAGCGCCCGCATGCAGTCGGTGAGCGCCGCGAGGTTCGAGACGTGCAGGCCGAAGCTGTCGATGGCGCGCACCGAGCGGACTGCCACCGAGACGCAGACGGCCGCCCGGACCACCCGCGGATAGAGCTCCTCCCGCTCCTCGACGGTCTTCTGCTTCGAGTCGTCGAGCCTGGCGAGGGCGAGGCGGTCGGACCGGGCGATCCGCTCGAGGTCGATCAGGACCCCAGCGGCCAGCAGCGGTCCGGCCAGGGATCCGCGCCCTGCCTCATCCACCCCGGCCACGAACCTCCGGCCGAAGGACCGGTCGAAGCGGAACAGGCGCGCCGCAGTCTTACCTCGCTTCGCCATCAGATCGCGACCAGCGGCCATCGGGCCGCCCTCCTCGGGACCGCAGGGCTCAGCCCGGCGCGACCTGCAGAGGGCGGCCGCCCGTGACCGCGACCTGATCGGTGGCCGCTAGAAGACGCCGATCCGGTCCGGCGGCCAGTAGGTGGCGAAGGCCTTTCCGATGATCCAGTCCCGGGGGATCGGTCCCCAGAAGCGGCTGTCGTCGCTCGACCCACGGTTGTCGCCCATCATGAAGTAATGGTCGGGCGGGATGGTGATCTGTTTGGGCAAATTGCAGGCTCCGCCCGGCATGCAGGACCGAATGAAGTCCTCCTGGGCGATCTTCCCGTTGACGACCGGATGGCCGTTCTCGACGCTCAGCGTGTCACCTGGGCCCGCGACTATCCGCTTGATGAAATTGACGCTCGCCTCCTGGGGCGTCGGCTGATCGCAGGCGGCGCCGCTGCTCCCGCCCGCTCCGGTCCTCGGATCCCCGCACTCACCGCCGGCGCCGCCGCCGTTGGCGCCCTGCGGCGGATGGAAGACGACGATGTCCCCGATCTGGGGATCCTTGAAGTGGTAGAGGAAACGGTTGACGAGAACGCGCTGGCCGACGTCCAGCGTGGGCTCCATCGACTCCGAGGGGATCTGGTACGGCTTGACGATGAAGGCCTGGATCCCCAGCGCCAGCCCGAGAGCGAGCGCGACGATGATGACGAGCTCGAGGAGCGCGCCCTGGGTGCTGTGGGGCCTCGGGATTCTCAGTCTTCTGCCTCGTCGGGGGAGGCGTCGGCCGTCGCCTCTGGCTCCGGCTGCTCCTTCGCCTCCGCCTGGTCCCCACCAGCGTCGCCGGCCTCCTCAGGCTGCTCGTCGGCGGGCTGCTCCTCGGCCCGCGAGGCCGGTTGCTCGGCCGCCGCCTCACCCTCCGCCGCCGGCTGCACGCCCTCGGCGGCTTCGCCCTCCGCCGCCTCGGCCTCCTCCTCCGGCTCAACCACCTCGGCCTCGGCCTCGCTGACCGCGACGCCCTCCGCATCGACCGCCTCGGCGTCCTCGGGAGCGACGACGATCTCGTCCTCGATTCCCCAGCGCCGCTCGGCGACGCGGGCACGCTTGCCGACCCTGTCGCGCAGGTAGTAGAGCTTCGCTCGGCGGACGTCGCCGCGGGCGGCGATCTCGAGCTTCTCGATCTTCGGCGAGTGCAGCGGAAAGGTCCGCTCCACGCCGACTCCGAACGACTGCTTGCGGACCGTGAAGGTCTCACGGGCCCCGCTGCCCTGGCGCTTGATCACTATTCCCTCGAAGACCTGGGTGCGCCGGCGGTTGCCCTCGACCACCTGGAAGTGGACGCGCACCCGATCACCGGCTGCGAACCTCGGCCGCCGCTTGAGGACTCGCTTCTCGAGGCTGTCGATGACTGTGCTCATCCGTGCGGGTGATGGATTGCGATGCTGGGGACCGGGCATGAGCGAGGCTTAAAGCGACGCGCAAGCGGACTCAAAAAATGCGCGCACCGGAATGGCCCGCGCAGCGACGCGAAATGCTAGCGGAGAACCCCTATTCCGCTCGCTGGCGTGCTTGCTCGAGCCGCCACTCCCGCACCCGGGCGTGGTCGCCCGAGAGCAGCACCTCGGGGACGCTCCAACCGCGGTACGAGCTCGGACGCGTGTATTGGGGGTACTCGGGCGCGCCGGCGAGAGCGGCGCTGTAGGACTCCTCGACCGCGCTCTCAGCATCGCCGAGCGCGCCCGGCAGCTTTCGCAGCACCGCGTCGCAGATCACCATCGCGGGCAGCTCCCCTCCCGCGAGGACGTATCGGCCAATCGAGACCGACTCGTCGGCGAGGCGCTCGACGACCCGGTCGTCGAAGCCCTCGTAGCGGCCGCAGAGGAGCGCCAGGTGAGACTCGCCGGCCAGCTCGGTGGCGAGCTCCTCGTCGAAGAGCCGGCCGGTGGGCGCCAGCGCGATCTTTCGCGTGCCGTCCCGGTTCGAGCCATAGGCGGCCTCCAGGGCGGCATCCACGACGTCGACGCGCATCACCATCCCGGCGCCGCCGCCGTATGGAGCGTCATCGACCTGGCCCGCGCTCAGGGGGGTCGTGTCCCGGTAGTTGTGAAAGCGGATCTGGCTGTCGGCCGAGAGCGCGTTCGAGACGTGGCGTTGGCGCAGGAACCAGTCGAAGTGCTCCGGGAAGAGCGTGAACAGGTCGAGCACCACGGCGGAGCCTCAGTCGAGGACGTCGACGACCACGCGCTTCTCCTCGCGGGTCGCCGCGGCCTTCATCACAGTGCGCAGCGCGTTGGCGACCCGCCCGCCGCGCCCGATCACCCGGCCGAGGTCATCCTCGGCCACCTCGAGCTCGAGCACGACCTCGCCGTCGATCTCCTCGACCTCGGTCACCTCGACCGCGTCGGGGTTCTCGACCAGGGAGCGGGCCAGGAACTCGAGCAGCTCGCGCACCGGAACTCCCGACCCGGCCGCCTAGCGACCCGTTGCCTGAATTCCCTGGGTGCGAAGCAGCGTCGCCACCGTCCGGGTGGGCTGCGCGCCGTTTTCGAGCCAATGGCGAGCGCGGTCCTGATCGATCACGATCAGGGACGGCTCCGTCTGCGGGTTGTACTGGCCGATCGTCTCGATCGTGCGGCCGTCCCGCGGCGAGCGCTGGTCGGCGACCACAACCCTCCAGATCGGGTTCTTCTTGCTCCCGACCCTGCGAAGTCGAATTCTCACGGACATGCGGCGGCGGAGGTTAGACGATCCCCGCAGCGCGACTGACGCGAGGGCGCCCCGAGTCGAAGCTGAGGAGCGACCGTTTCGTGCCCAGGTGGCGGGATGACGGTCATCGCATGCCCCGCATGAGCTGCTGGGGGTCGGGCATCTTGCCCCTGGAGAGCTGCTTCATCAGCTTGTTGACCTGACCGAACTGCTTCACCAGCCGGTTGACGGCCTGGAC